>JAFNRE010000034.1:0-2641 GCA_017385735.1 Mycoplasmataceae bacterium | reverse complement strand
TTTAATATCATCTTTTTTATCTTCTAATTGTTTTAAGAAAGAGTCTAAACAAGTTAATCTTAAATCTTTATTTAGGTTTTTTAAATTATCAATTTTATTATTAAAGTTTTTAAATAAATTTATTAATTCATCTTTATCATTTTTTAATGATAAAAATGAATTAGCATCATTTATTAATTTTTTAGATTCTTTAATTTCTTTAATAATTGTTTCTTCTCATTTACTATCTAGTAAATAAGTTTTTTCATTTGTATAATCAAAATTTAAGTTATTAATGATTATTTTTTGTAAATCAGGATTTGCAATTGACTTTTGTTTCAATAATTTTAAAAATGCTTCTTTATTTGTACTTATTTGTTTGTTAATGTAATTATTTATCTGATTTGTAAATAAATCATAGATTAAATTAATATCAATTTGATTTTGAATTAAATAAACATAACAATCATTAAAATTTTGTTTAATGATTGTTTGATACTCATTAACAGTATCATTATCCTTGCATATTACTTTTAATATAAAAGGTTTGATTTCTTTGTCACTTATTTTGTTATAAATTCAATTGATAAATTTTGAATTAGTACTTAAATTATGATTAATTAATTCTTTAATATGATCAATATTCAAAACATCTTTATATAATTTACTTCAAACTGCTTTATTGTTTATTTCATCAGTGATATTTTCTTTATAAATAAATAATTGTCATAACTCTTTATCGTTAAAATAATAAACTTGCTTATCATCTTGATTATCATTATGAAATAATTCTTTACTATTAATGCTAATTTCAGTTTCGTCAATAAACTGCATGTTGTCATTAAGTTTATCTATTAGTGGAATATCAGTAATTTTAGTACTAATATCATCACATAACAATTGCAATAAATCTTGATAAAAGATTTTTTCTTTGTAATATTTATCATATATTTCTTTTTCTAATGTACTAGAAGGAAAAATATTTGCATTACTATCTTCAATAGTAATCTTGAAGTTGCAAACAGTTTTAAGATAAACTAGATTTAAACTATTTTCAATATCACTTAAATTTTTATATTCATGAGAAAATAAATTTTCATGAGCAGCAATTTTTTTATTTTCAATATATATAGTTATTGCTTTATCATATGTTTTATTTATATCTAAATTTAACTTAACAAATTGATCACATTCATTATCAGTATATGGAATAAGATTTTTATCATTTGGATTGTATTCTTCAAAAGATGTTTTAGTAAATAATCCTTTTCTTAAATATAATGATTTGAATTGTTTAGATTCATCATTACCAAAAAAACCTTCTTCATTATCTAATCTTTGCTTAACTTTTTTATCAATACTAAAATTACCAATATAATCATCTAAAGTTGTTTTTTCATTCTTATTAGTTATTGTTTTATTTTGAATTAGATAATTTAATTCTTGAGCAAAGAAATCATCATAATTACTATTAAGGTGATAAAAATTATGCAATACATCTTTCAATGTATCAGTACGATTATTTCTATTGCTAGCAATTGCTAGCAAAATTAAGGCTTTGGTTTCATCTAATTCTCTTAAAGTAACAACAGTATATTTAAGATCATAAGTTGCATATGGAATTGGTAATTGAATGCTTATTTGTTTCTTCATATGTAGTCTCCTGCTTCTAAAATTAATGTAATACTCTTATAAATATTTTCTAAAGCTTCACGTTCTTTAGAAATTAGAGATGCTCTTTTAATAGTATCTTTTTTTAAATAATGGTTTTTAAAACTACCAACAATAATGAGTTTAGCTTTTGCTCTACTAATTGCTACATTGATACGTTCTTTAACGAAATAAAAATCTAGATTTCTTGCTTCTAATTTAACTTTATCATCTTCTAATTTTCCATGTGATCTGACAAAATCAACTATAATAACTTCTGCTTCTCTACCTTGAAAATTATCTACTGTATCAATCTTAATATTTTTATAATCTTGGTTAATTCTTGCTAGTTTTGATTGAATAAGACTTTTTTGTGTTTTGGTCATGGTAATTATGCCAATATCACTTGGTTTTAGATTCGGTTTATTATCCCTAATCAATTCATCAATAATTGTTGTTATAATAATGCAGTTATATGGATTAACTGCTGAGTTATATGATTTTTTATTTCAATTTCTTGTATCAAATGAATCATTTTGATTTATTTTAATTTGATGTTCATTTTTAAAATAATCATAAATATTCTTACTTAAATAACTACTGTCAATTAAAATAACCTGTTCATCATATGTTTGTTTGCTTCCATTTCTTTCAGAAGTTAAATTAAATTTATATGATGGAAAATCCCTTGGTTCTTTTGGCATTTTAAGTTTTTCATCATTTTCATAAAATGTATTTACAACATTCATGATGTCTTCATGAAATCGGTGTTGAATAGTTAAATTTTGATATGGTGTAGTAGGTTTGTCTATTTTTGTTCTTAAATCTTGTACTTCTTTATTAAAGAATGAATCTTTATATAATTCCTTTAATCAATCTACTAATACGCGAACTTTTTTAGTTTTTGCATCTTCAGTATCAGTTTCATCATAATCCAGATCTGCTAATTCACTTTCAGCAAACTTTTTATTATTAAATGCATCACAAAACTTTTTATTTTGTATTAAAACTT
>JAFNRE010000033.1:0-2689 GCA_017385735.1 Mycoplasmataceae bacterium | reverse complement strand
TTATTATTTTGTTCATGCTCAAATTGCATATCATTAGTCCTTATTAATTGTAATAATTAATTATATTGAATAAAACTTGAAAAATATAAAAGAAAAAGTAGCATTTAGTGCTACTTTATTTTTTATATATAACTAATTAAATTTAACTTTAATTGCAGGACCCATTGAAGGAGAAATTACAACATTTTGTAAAAAATCCCCTTTAACAGTACTTGGTCTTTTAGTTTTAATAATATCAATCATTGCTTTAATATTTTGTGCTAATTGTTCATTACTAAAACTTACTTTTCCAATAACTGAATGAATGTTTCCATATGAATCAGTACGATATTCAAATCTTCCTTTTTTAAATTCTGCAGCTGTTGATTTTATATCGTTAGTTACAGTTTGAGTTTTAGGATTTGGCATTAAACCACGTGGACCTAAAATCTTACCTAATTTTGAAAGTTCAGGCATAAATTTTGGAGTTGTAATGATTAAGTCAAAATCTAATCAACCATTTTTAATTTCTTCAATTCTTTCACTTGCTCCAACAAATTCTATACCTGCTGCTTTAGCTTCATCTTTAGTCATATTATCAGTAATAGCTAAAATACGAATTTGTTTTCCAGTACCATTTGGTAAAGAAATTGTTCCTCTTAATTGTTGTTCTGCTTTTGTTGTATCTAAATTTAATTTAATTGCAATATTAATACTTGCATCAAATTTAGCATATGAAACCTTTTTTACAAGATCAGCAGCTTCATTAACATCATAAACCTTAGTAGGATCAAATAATGCTAATGCAGCCTTCATTTTTTTATTTATATGTCTAGCCATTATTTATTTGCTCCTTCAGCATTTAATCCTTCAACACTAATTCCCATATTTTTTGCAGTTCCAGCAATCATTTTTACTGCTGCTTCTTCATCTAAAGTATTTAAATCTTTCATTTTAGTTCTAGCAATTTGTAATGCTTGTTCTTTAGTAATAGAACCAACATGATCGGTTTTAGGATTTTTTGCACCTTTTGTAACTTTTGCTGCTTCTTTGATTAAGATTGAAGCAGGGGTAGTTTTAATAACATAATCAAAAGATTTATCTGTATAAGCAGTGATTCATACAGCAACAATCTTTCCATTCATATCTTTAGTTTGGTCATTAAATTGCTTTGTAAATAAAGCCATATTAATACCAACAGATGCTAATGCTGGACCAGGTTTAGCTTGTCCACCAATTAAATTTAATTTTGCGTAACGTGAAATTACTTTTTTTGCAGCCATTCAAGCAACACCTCCATGTTCTTTTAGTAGTCAAACGTTTATTCTTAATAAAGAAAAACTCCTACTGCTACATAATAATGAATTAATTATAACCTTTTTTGTTTAAATATTACGATGAAGCATTATTTATTTTCTTCATCCATAACAATTTCACCATTTACATCTTTTCTTACATTCAAAGCAATAATTCCAAATTCCAATTTATAACCTAATTTCTTGCATTTTTCACATAAAATGCAATTAATATTGTCACTATTTTCGATAAATTTATATTGCTTTGTATCTAAATCAAAAAAATGTGTGTGAATATTTTCATCTAAAACATTTAATTCAAAACACGCTTTTTCTTCAGCACGATTAAAGAATGCTAACAAGATTCCTAAATCTAATAAAACTGAAACATTATTATAAATTGTTGCAACAGTTAGATTTGTCCCATTTCTTGCTAAATGTTCTTTAATCTGATTTATTGAATGACAATGATCTCCATCTAAAAAAACACGGATTATACGTCATCTAGTATCGGTCATTCTTAAATGTTTTTTTTGAAAAATTTCAGCAATTTTTGCTTCAATCTCTTTATGGTCTTTTAAGTGAATATTATTCATTTTTTTTATCTTTTATCCAATCTACAAATTTTTTATTTCTTAACATTGATATTTCTTGTTTATATGGTGATTTACCATTTACAAATGGAGTTTCAAGAACTTTAATCACTCCATTAGTATCTTTATGATAAACTCACTTTAATAAAGCATCAAAACCAATATAACCATATCCTAAGTTAGCATGTCGATCTTTTTTAGAACCAAGATTGTTTTTTGAATCATTAACATGCATACACTTTAAATACTTTAATCCAATTGCATCATCAAATTGTTTTAAAACATTATCAGGATCTTTTACATCATATCCAGCATCTCATAAGTGACATGTATCAATACATACTCCTATTCTTGCTTGATCTTTGACATAATTGATAATTTCTTTAACATAAATAAATTTAGAAGCAATTTCAGTACCAACTCCTGCCATTGTTTCTAAACAAATACAAATATTAGTATTTTTTATTAAAGCGTGTATTTGATTGATTGAATCTGCACAATGTTTAATTCCTGTTTGTAAATCACTATCCATATATTTTCCTGGATGTAAAACATAATATTTTACACCAAGACTATAACTTCTTAAAATGTCACTTACAATAAAGTCCACTGCAAACATTCTTTTTGTTCCATCTGGACTTGCAGGATTCACAATGTAAGGGCAGTGAACTATGATATTACTTAAACTATTGTTTTGTTTAAGTCATAATTCTTTGCCTTGCTCATATTGAAACTTATTAATATCTACTCTTTTGGTATTTTGTGGTGCTCCAGTATAAATCATGAAGCCATTTTCATCATTATCAATCGCTTCATTTACTG
>JAFNRE010000032.1:0-3855 GCA_017385735.1 Mycoplasmataceae bacterium | reverse complement strand
ATTTTCTTTAAACAATATATCTATTTATAGATATATTCTTTTAAAAAAATAAATATTATTTCAAGTACTTTAAATAAATATATTAAGAAAAAAATATAGAGAATTTTTAACAAAAAATTAAATGGAAATTTTTCATAATATTATGAAATTTAATATTTATAAATTTAAGAATGTTCTTAATAAGATAATGAATAAAATAAAAGTCTAGTAATTATCATTTAAAGATATTGAAATAATAATTCTTGATTATTGTAATACTTTTAAAAAAACATTAAACATATTTAATTAAAAAAACATGATATAAAAATAAACTTAATTAAATATGTTAAGAAGTAATAATTAATGTTTAAGTATAAAATAAAAAGCATAAAAAATCTTTTAATTTTTTTATGCTTTATTTCTTGTTATATATAGATTTAATATTTAATTAAAAAACATATTATGTTATATTAATTGTAAACATTTATGAAGAATAATATTTGTTCAAACAACAAGTAAAGTTCACTATAATATACTATTTATTTACTAAATACTTTTAGTTATTAGTTGTATATGTAATATCTAAATAATTAATATATTTATAGTTGTTTTATTAATTAACTTAGTTAAACTTTGATTTTACTTAATGTTATATCTTTTATAATTAATAAATTCATTTGAAGTACTAAAAATTGAATTTGAAACAAAACTTAATGTATCAATAGAACTTAATTTTAATGCTGATGTTGATGTTTGTTCTTCTGAACTACTATAATTTACATAATAAGTTGCTGTTTTACTAATTGTATTTTCATTATTTGTGCCATACTTTACATCATAAGTTACAGTAATTTTGTAATTTCCAGGTTCAATAAAGTCATAACTAAAGATACTACTGTTGCCACTTAGATTAATAGCACCTGATGAATATGAAACTTCTTCACCATTATTTTCATTAACAATACTATATGTATAAGTTCCTGAATTAGTAGAAGCATTAAATTCACTACCATCTAAATTTGCAGTAGTTTCAAAAGTTATTAATTGTGGACTTGTAATACTTAAAGTATTATTATTAGAAGTATTAAAGTTTATAGGATTGTTTGTTCCAGTGTATTGATTATATAAACTTTGAGGTGCTTTATAAGGACTACCACTAGAGTTATTATAATCAATTTCAATTACTTTATTAACTGCTTGATTAAATTCTGAACTTCCAGAAATTGAAGTAGGATCTTGTTCTGTACCAATTGATAAACCAAAAGGTGTAGCAATAGTTTGTCTATAAGTACCAGAATTAAATCAATTTGAAGCACTATAAAAAGGTACACCAACATTACCACCTGAATAATATAATTGACTTAATTCATATGGTAAAGTTCATGTAAAGACACTTCCTTTTGGAATACTTATTGCACCACTTGATACAAATTTATTCTCAGGATTGTTTCATAATCAAGCTGAAACTGAAGTATTACAGGTTCCTTGAATAGTTAAAAATTCATTTGATCCATAACCATCATCACTTGGCATTGGTGCAAAATATACTTTTCAATCACCAAAATCACTTGGTGGTGCTACTAATTGATATCCAACTGTAAATTGATCAATAAAATTATAAATACTTTGATTACTCATACTACTATTTACTCAAGTATTTAATTGTTCTTGTGTAAATCATTGAGCATAACCATTAGTATTATAACTAGTTGTTAAAACTAAATCATGAGTAATATCAAAGTTATAAGTTTTTGTTAAAGTTAATTTGGAATTATTAAGATTATTAATTGATAAAGTTACTTCAATTTTATAGTTATCAAATGAACTAAAATCATAACTAAAATTAGTTCAATCTGAAATTGAAGCTGATAATAAATTTATTGTTTTAGAAGTTACATTAGAATTACCACTTGTTGTATTTGTAATTGTGTATGTTAATGTACCTGAACTATTATTTGCATTAATCAATCCTGCAATATCTTCAAGATTTGATAAACTGAAGGTAATATTTGTAGTATGAACAGTAGTTGCTGAAGATGAACTTGCTGGATTCTTATTAATATTTAAATCAAATGATAAATCACTTAAACTTTTTGGAGTTAAAGTAATTGGATCACTTATTATTTGCACAGTTGCTTTATCAAGTGTTGAACTATTTGCAACAATTACACGATATTGTGTTTCTTGAGTTAAATTATTTACAGTATAAGTACTTGTTTGACTTGAATCATTTTCTACTTGTTGTCAACTTCCATCATTTTCATATTCTCAAAAATAATTAGGAGAAGAAATTAAATTACCAAAACTTGTTTCATTTAAATTTAATGTAGTACCATGATCATAATATATAGAAGAATCTGTTGCAGTAACTTGTAGTTGATGATAATTAATTGTATATGTGGTATCAACAGGACTTGAAAGGTTTGGCAATGTAACACTTGCTTTTAATGTATAAGTTGAAGTTGATGAAGTTAATGAACTTAATGATAAAGTATAAGTATTACTTGTATCTGAAGTTATTTCTTTACCATTTAAATATCAAGCAATAGTTGCATGATTTAATGCATTATTAATAACTTCATCATTTTGATTTACATTTAAAGTAAAAGTATATTCATTATATGAAGAACCAGATACATTACTATAAATATCTAATGTATTATTTTCACTATCTCCATTAGGTGTTGAAATTGAAGCATTAATGTTTGAACTATTTACTGAAATAGTTACTTGATTTGAAATAATTGCTTGTTCACTAGAATCATCAGTATTTGTAACATGTAAAGTAAAAGTTGTTTGTTTTTGAATAATAACATCTGGCAATGTTGATGGAACGATTGAAGTTGCACTACCAATAGCAGTTCCATTTTCATATCATTGATAACTAGCATTAGAATAAATATGTGATTGAGTTGAATTATTACTTATTTTATCAGTATTAGCATTAGCATCATAATTCAAAGTACTAGAAGTTGGTGTAATGTTTAATGCATAATAATTAATTGTAAAAGAAGTTATATTGATAATATTATGCACATTATTTGAAGATGATGTAGATGAATCATTAGTAGAATTAGTTGTAGTTGAATATGTTTTATTATTATAAGTAAAACTTAGTTGTGCACTAACTGTATTTTTTCCAATACTATAAGTATGAGTAAATGTAGTATTTGATGATGAAGTTACTTCTTTATCATTAACATATCAAGTAACATTTAAATCTGAAACATCTTTAATTGGTAAATTTAATGTTAATTCTTGACTTGCATTATTACTTGAATAAATATTTAAAGTATTATCAACACTACTTTTATTATTACTTGAAATAGTAGCATTAATTATACTTTCAATTGTTGGACTTATTGTAATTGTATTTGATGTTAAAGTATAAGAACCAATGGTTTCAAGTAATCTATATGTTTGATTAGTACCAGTTACATTACTAATAGTATATTCTTTGTTTGTTGCATCATCAATATCAGTTCAAGTGTTATTATTTTTTTCTTGTCATTGATATGAAGTTGCATTAGTTGAAGTTATATAAACATTGCTTGAACTAGTATTTGGTGCTAAAGTTACACTAGAATTAATATTTACGTTATAAGTATTTGAATTATTAACTTGTTGAACATCAGATGATGTATTTGCTAAAATTTCAATATCATTGTAATAAATCATGAATGAAGATGTAGTAATATCATGACTAGCATTTGCACCTTCAATACTAATTGTTGCAGTAAGTTTATAACTTCCTGGAACAAAATCAGTTTAACCATAAACTCTCCTCCCTCTCCCCTACCAGCCTTGCAACCACACCAGTAGCAAGGCTGGTTTTCTTATAAATACCCCTTTGCCTCGTAAGCTTGTCGCTTGTCT
>JAFNRE010000031.1:0-19867 GCA_017385735.1 Mycoplasmataceae bacterium | reverse complement strand
GTACTTTTTCCACTTGCATTTAAACCAAATAAAAAATAAATTTTATTTGTATGAAATTCAAAATTAAAGTTTTTTAAAACAAGATTATTTTTAATATAAGCAAAATTTAAATTTCTAATACTAATTTTATTTTTCATTTTGATTAAAAATAAATTCTAAAGTTTCTTCATAATTCAATCTTAAATCAAGATTTAATGCTTTTTTTAATTTAATAAAATCAGGAATTTGAATTTTTTCATCTAATTTATTTTCATAAAGAAAATCAATGAATAAAAATGGATCTGTAAATTTAAAAAATTCATGCTTAGAATTTAAATAAAATATTTGATTTGCAACAAAAATATCATTTAAATCATGACTTATTAAAATTAAAGTTTTATTTTTTATCTTTCATAAATCATAAATAACTTCATCAAGATATTTTTGTTCATACAAATCTAATTGATTTTTAATTTCATCTAAAATTAAGATATTTGGATTACTAATCAAACATGAAGCAATGCTTACTTTTTGTTTAATTCCACCAGATAACACATTAATATCACTTTTTACATATTTTTCTAAATTCATTAATTTTATAATTTCATTAAATTGCAGATGCATCTGGTCATAATTTAAATCTAAATTTTGTAAACTAAAAGCTAATTCTTCTTCTACAGTTTTTCCAATAATAGCATTATCTGGATTTTGTATAACCATTGATATTTTAGTTTGAACAGTATTGTTATTTAAATAATTAATACATCCATCAAAAATTTTATATAATCCTACTAAAATCTTTCCTAAAGTACTTTTGCCACTGCCATTTAAACCAAAAATAACAACTTTTTCTTTTTCATAAATTTCAAAGTTTAAATTATTAAAAAAATAATCATCTTCTTTTTTGAATTTAAAAGATAGATTCTTTACTTCAATTAATTTATTTGTCATGTTTTATAAGAAGTTTTAATTGATTAAGTAATGATAGTAATGAAATATTAATTGCATAATATGAAAATTTAGGAATTTCTTTATTATTTGATCAATCACTAGGATTTTGCTCATAATTAATCATTTCAATACTTGGTGGATATAATGAACAATCTTTTATTAAATAATTATTATTTCATAAATATTCAAATTTAGTTTTCAATAATTTAAAATCTTTTTTCATGACATATGAATATGAAAACATTAAACTAAAATACCCAATAAAAAAGATTAAACAAAATATAATAGCAGCAATTAATGTGTTGATTGCTTCATGATTATTTTTTAAAATGTATAATGCTATAAAAGAAAAAAATAAAGATAAGGTTATTAAACCAATTATTAAAAAAATATAACCAAAATAAGTTAATCTAAAATTGATTCAATTATTAATACTTTTTTCTTTAGGTAAATTATTAAAAAAAGACTGATCTATACTAGATATTTCTTTATCTTTATTTAATAATTTGTTTAAATCAAATAAGCTTAATTTTTGAGCAAGATCATTTATATAAGTTTTTTTATTATTGAACATTTCTTTTATCTTGCATTACTTTTACAAGATCACATTTCTTATAATATGCATTAGCAATTGTATGAATATCATATCCAAGCATATATCCTAATTCAAATAAGTTACTTATGAAATTTAACATTGATTTTTGACATACAATCTTATTATATAAATCAATCAAGACTAAGAATTTATCAGTTAATTCTTCATTATTATCTGTTTTCTTGCAATCTTTAATTTCAATATCTTCAACTTCAATTAAATTATATTTTTCAATACCTTCACTTAAAGCAAACGACATAACATCAGCAAATTCACTTAAAACACATTCATCTGATGTTCTTTTTTTATCAGATCAATAATTAAAACATCTAATTTCATTGCACAATTCCATTAATTCAGCCATCATTGCCAAATGTAATTTATTTTTAATATCTTTATATACCACTTTATTTTTAATATAAACAAAACTATCAAATTTTTTTTGATAGTTCAATAATTCTTTTAAATTAATTTTTATCATATTTAAATTTTAACTGTATTTAATATAAAAATGTCTAAATAAAAAACTTAGATATTAAAGAATAATTGTATTTATATATAAGTTTCATTTAACAATAGAAACTAGACTTTATTTGTTAATTCATAACTGATAATGATAATTATTTATGATTATTTATCTCGTTGTTTAATTAAATATCATATTTTTAAATAGTTCTTTATCTAAATGCATATTTTAAAATATTGTTTATTATATCTAAATGTTCTATATTGAATTATGTTAATCAATACTTCTTATTTATCAATTAAAAAATTAATGTTTTATATCTAAACAAATATGACACTTTATATTAATTAAAAATAATTATGTTAAATTCAATTAAATTATATATAATGTAATGTTCTGGATAAAACAGAACAGAATGGAGATTTATGAAGTCAAACACAAAAGACAAAAAAATCATTGAAGGTTTGAGTAGACATTTATTCCATGTTAAAGAACTAGGAACATTCTACTTATTCTTAGCACAACAAGCGCAAAAAATGGGTATGCTAAACTTCTCTGATTACATTAAAGATTTATCTGATGATAAATCAAGTACTCATAAAAACTTAATTTATGGATACTTAAACAAGCTTGATATTTTATTAGATCCTAAAGTAGAAAAAGATGAAAAAATGCCATTAATTACTTTAGACTCACCACAAGCTATTATTGACACTTTATATGAAACAGAAGAAAATGATCGTGCAAGAGTTGAAGAATTTGCAGATCTATGTTTTGATTTAAAAGATCATGAAACATATTCTTTCTGAAAATGATTCATTGATGATGCATTAAAAGATTTAGATGAAGTTAGAAACATTAAAGATGCATTTGAAACTTCAAAAGATCTATTATTAATTGATATGAGAATCAAGAAATTAATGGATTCTGATGAAAAAGATGAATCTGAATGCGAATAATTTGAGTCAATAAATAATTATCATAATAAATTAATAATAAAATAAGGGTTTAAAAGCACAATATAACCCTTATTTTTGTTTATTGAAAATAAAAAGTGACAAGAAGAAATTGTCACTTTTTTGAGTATTATTAGAACTGCATAAATGAAGAGAATGCAGTTTGTGAATGAGTAAGCAATAAATAAAAAAGAAAATAAAAACAGATTTTTAGATTAAAGACAAGGAAATCTAAAAAAGAATATCTAAAGAAAGGAGGATATATATAAAAAAACTTAAGAAAATAAGAAAATATAAAAAAATTTAAAAAAGAGATTTTCTACTCATTCACAGTATTATTATATAAAAAGATTTTTTATTTATAAAAAAAATATTGCTTTCACAATATTTTTCCTTTTTTTTGTTATTTAACTAATGTTAAAATAGCCATTTGAGTATTATCACCACGTCGATGGTCTAATTTTAATACTCTTGTGTATCCACCATTTCTGTTTGCAAATTCTTTTGCATAATCATTAAATAGTTTACTAATTAATTCATATTTATTAAATTTAGAAGTATTTAATAAAATACTAGCAGCTCTTCTTCTGTTAGCTAAAGTATCTTTTTTTCCAAGAGTAATTATTCTATCAACATGTCTTTGAGTTTCTTTTGCTTTTGCTAAAGTTGTTTCAATTTTTCCATAAGCTAAAACATCAGAAACTTGTTGTCTAATAACCATTTGTCTTCATGCACTAGTCTTTCCAGGTTTGTTAATATATGACATAAATTAATATTTACCTTTCTTAGTTATTTCTTGGAAATAAATCATGGTCAGCTAATTTTTGTAAAATTTCACGTAATGATTTCTTTCCTAAATTATGGATGTGTTCAATTTCATCTTTAGTTTTAGAAATTAATTCTTGAACAGTTTGAATTCCAGCATGTTTTAAAGCATTGTAACTTCTTACACTTAAATCTAAATCTTCAATTGGAGATGAAAGTTCTTTAGCTGTTTCTTCTTCTTTTTTAGCTTTCATAACTTCCATTTCTTTATATTTGTTATTCAAATCAATTAAAGGTTCAAAGTGATTATTTAAAATTTTAGCAGCAATTGCAATTGCATCAATTGCAGTAATTGTTCCATTAGTAGTTACAGTTAAACTTAAAACATCACTCATTGTATTTTTTGAAGCTTTGTATTCATCAACATGAAATGCAACATTTAGAATTGGTGTGAATTGAGAGTCAATTGAAACAATTGATAAAGAATTAATTTTTTCCTTATTTTCTTTAAAGGTTCTAAATCCTCTACCACTAGTTGCATAAATTTCCATTTGAAAATTAATATCTTTTGTAATTTCACACACAACTAAATCAGGATTAGAAATTCTAAAACCAGAAGGTAATTCAATATCATTAGCTTTAATAATTCCTGGACCTTTAAAATCTATTTTTAATGTTGGTCAATTTTCAATCTTAGTATTGTCTAATTCTTCTTGTGGAAAAACTAAATCATCAATACTAATTGCTAATCTTTTTAAATTAAGGATGATTTCAGTTACATCTTCCTTAACTCCTTCAATTGCTTTAAATTCATCAGTAACTCCAGGAATTTTAATAGCAAATACTGCTGCTCCTGGAATATTACTCAATAAAACTCTTCTTAATGCATTACCTAATGTAATTCCAAAACCAGTTTCTAAAGGTTTAATAACTACATGAGCACTTTGATCAGTAGAATCAGGACTAAATTCAATATTGTATTTAATAAATTTTTGCATATTTTTTAATCCTTTATATTATTATCTAGGTTTCTTTGGAGGTCTACATCCATTGTGTGGAATTGGTGTTACATCATCAATTGAAGTAATCTTTAATCCACCAGTTTCTAAACTTCTAATAGCTGTTTCTTTACCTCTACCAGTACCATTTACAGCTACATCTACACTTCTTAATCCTAAATCATATGCTTTTTTTGCAGCAGTTTCACTTGCAATACCAGCAGCATATGGGGTACTTTTCTTTGTACCTTTATATCCAATTGCACCTGATGATGATCAACTAATAGCATTACCATTTGGATCTGTAATAGTAACAATAGTATTGTTGATAGATGAGTGAATATATGCTTTTCCAGAAGTGAAGGATATTTTTTTCTTCTTTGCCATTTTTGCTTTCTACCCCTATTAGTTCTTTGATTCAATCTTTTTGTTAGCAACTGTTTTTCTAGGACCTTTTCTAGTTCTTGCATTAGTTCTAGTTCTTTGACCTCTTACAGGTAAATTTCTTCTATGTCTAATACCTCTATAAGAACCAATTTCCATTTCATTTTTAATTGCTAAACTTACTTTTTTTCTAAGATCACCTTCAATTAATAAATTTTCGTCACTTTTTAATTTATCAATTGCACTTCTTATATCACCTAATTCTTTATCACTTAATTCTTCAACTTTTTTATTAGGATCAATTTTTGCGATCTCACAAATTTTATTAGCAGTTGTATTACCAATTCCATAAATAGCTGTTAATGAAATTCTTAAAGCTTTACGGTTTGGAATGTCAACACCTAAAATACGAGCCATATTCTTTGTTCTCCTAAAATCTTATTATCCTTGACGTTGTTTGTGTTTCTTAGTTTTGCAAATTACACGCACAATACCATCTCTTTTAATTACTTTACAATCTTTGCAGATTGGCTTAACTGATGCTCTAACTTTCATAGCATTCCTTTCGTATAATTATTTTCTACGGTATAAAATTCTTCCACGTGTTAAGTCATATTCACTTAACTCAACATCAACAGTATCACCAAGTAAAATTCGAATATGATGTATGCGCATTTTACCTGATACGTGTGCTAGAACAGTTTGTTTAGTTTGCAATTCAGTATTATTAATTTTGGTTAATTCAACCTTAAACTTATCACCAGAAATGATTTCTTTAATAATACCTTCAGCAATTATCTTTCCTGTATTTTCCAAACTTACCTCCTAATATAAATAATAAATTATAGCACAATAAATAGTATAAGTAATCTTTAAATAATTAATATACTATTTATTTAAATTTATTAAAAGGAATTAGTTTAAGATTTCATACCCATCATCAGTAACTAAAATCATATCTTCACAATGAGCAGTTTCATGATGATTAATAGCAATTACATCTCAATCATTTTTCATATAATATTCTTTACTTTTTGCAAGAATCATTGGTTCAATACATATAACCATATTTTTCTTTAATTTCACACCAGTTTTAGCTTTACCATAATTGTTAATGATTGGATCTTCATGTAATTTATTACCACAACCATGCCCACTAAAACCTTCTAGTAAATAATATCCTTTGCTTTTAATATAAGTTTCAATTGCATTACCAATATCACCAGTATAATTTCCTGGTTTAACTTGTTCTATACCTAATCTTAAACTTTCTTCACAAACTTTAGCAATTTCAGTTTGTTCTTTAGAGCATTTTGGCATTAAATATATAAAAGCAGCATCACAAATATGATTATTATAAGTTACACCGATATCAAATGTTACTTTATCTTCATCTTTTAAAACATAATCATTAGGAATTCCATGAATAATAGTATCATTTACTGAAATACATACATGTTTAGGAAATCCATACATTCCTAAAAAAGTACTTGTTCCACCTTGTTTAATAATAAATTTATCAATTAATTCATCAAGTTCGTTTAATGATCTATACGGATTTTTACTTAATAAGTCTAAAATATATGCTTTAGTTTTTCTTCAAATTAATCCTGCTTCTTTAATATCTTTTAAATCATTTTCAGATTTAATAATAATCATTTTTTATTCCTTAACTGTATTTAAGATTAATTTTTTTCATTCTTCTAATGGTAAAGTTCCATCTAATTCAACTAATAAATTTTTGGACTTATAATATTGAACTAATGGATCTATTTCTTTGTAATAAGTAAGTAGTCTATCTTTAATAACTTCTTTATTATCATCTTTTCTTTGAATTAAAGCAGCATGACAATAATCACATAGATCTTTATTTTTTGGTTGAAATTCTTTAATAACAAGGTTATAGATTTTTCCACATGAACCACAAATTCTTCTATTTTGAATTCTTTCTTGGATAACTTCATCAGGAACTTTAATAAATAATACTTTGTTTATTTTGATTAAATCATTTAAATACAAAGCTTGCATAATGGTTCTTGGATAACCATCAAAAATAATACCTTGATATTTTTTAAGATCTAAATTATCTAAAGTTTCTTTTAAAATTTCATTTACAACATTATCACTAACTAATTTACCATCTTTTAATAATTGACTTACTTCTTTAGCTAATGCAGTATCTTTTTTACTAATTGCTCTTAAAGCATCTCCAGTTGATAAATGATAATAGTTTTTTTGTTGAACTAATAATTCACTTACTGAACCTTTACCAGCTCCAGGAGCACCTAACAAAATTATATTCATGAATAAATTCTCCTATTTCATTATCAAAGTCATTTGGAATTATCATTCTTCTTATCTTCAGTTATGATTGTAGTATCTAGTTGAAAAACTGAAGTTTGAAGTTCAATGCTTTTTCTAACTTTATTGTAATTAATACTTGTTGCAGCAGATTTAATTGATAATCAAGTTTGTAAACATACAGCAACAATAATAATCATTCCTGTTCCACCTAATGCTGAATCATTAAATGGCAATCCAATTGCTTTACCAACAAAATATGGAATAGATGCAATAATTGCTAAGAATGGAGCACCAATACAATTTACTCTTAATAAAATTCGAGAAATATATTTTTCAGTTTCTTCTCCAGCCCTTACACCTAAAATAAATTTTCCTGATTTTTTAAAGTTTTGTGCTTGACGTTCAGGATTGATTTGAACATAAGAATAAAAGAATGTAAAGATAATAGTTAAAACTAAATAAATGCAAATTCCACTTCAAGATTCTAAAGTAAAATAATTTTGAATCAATTCATATTGTGAACTTTTAGTGTCATAAAAAATTTGTACAGTGCTTGGAATACTCATCAAACTTGCAGCAAAAATAACAGGAATAACTCCAGCAGAATTTACTTTAATTGGTAAATAGTGAACCTTATTTTCTTCACTTACCATTCCTTGTCCAATTTGTTGTACAGGAATTTTTCTTACAGATTCATTCATAAAAGTAATCACAATTATGATTATGAAGAAGAAGATTACATAAAGAATGAAACTAATTTGTCTTGTAAAGTATTGTGCAGTTGATCCAGAACTTAAATGAGTTAAAACTTCTTGTGCTAATTGAAAATCACTAATTAAAGAACCAATAATACCACTAGCAATAATTAAAGTAATTCCATTACCAACACCTCTTTTAGTAATTACATCTCCTAAAAAAATAGAAGCATAACATCCACCAACCAATAAGAAAATATAAAATGCTCATTGAGATTGTGATAATGGATTTCCATTATTAAATTCAATTACAGTATGTAATTTACTTGTTGTTAATAATGCAATAACTGCATAAGCTTGTAAAAAAGCAAATGGCAAAGTAACAATTCTTGTTCAAATTTCATATTTCCGCTTTCCCACTTCTCCACTTTTTAACATTTCTGCAACAGGTTTAACTAAATCTGTTGATAATAATTGCATAATAATTTGTGCAGTAATGTATGGAGAAACTCCTAAAGCAAAGAAAGAAACTCTTGATAATCCTCCACCACCAAGAAGGTTCATTAAGGATAATAAATTGTTATTTGTTGTTGCAGTTTGTTGTGAATTTGATAAAAAATTAACTCCGGGCAAAGCAACTAAAGCACCAACTCTAAAAATTACTAAAATAGCAATTGTTATAAGAATTGAAATAATTACTTTTTTATTAGTAAATAATTTAAAAAAATCTTTAATTTTTTTTGAATTAGTGAAGTTAATTAAATTTTCTTTTTGATTTTTTATTTTACTTTTTTTCATTGAAAGAACTTATTTATTTTACAAACAAAAACTAAGTTTGTAATTTTTGTTAGTTTTATTTAACAAGTTTCTTTGGTGATACTTTAACTTGTTTTTTTGATTGTTCAATAATTGTTACAGTTCCACCAGCTTGTTCAATTTGTTCTTTTGCTTGTTTAGAAATAAAATTACATGTTACATTTAACTTAGTTTGCAATTTATCATTACCAATAACTTTAAATGATCTAGCACTTTTTGGTAAAAATCTATATTCTTTTAAAGTTTGTAAATTAATATCTGTTAATTCAGGAATAATAACTAATTCTTTTAAATTAATTTCATGATAATCTTTTTTATTTTGATTTACAAAACCTACTTTTGGTAATCTACGATAAATTGGAGTTTGTCCACCTTCAAATCCTGGTCTTGTATTACCTGATTTTCTTTGGTGTTGACCATTATTACCTCTTGTTGAAGTTCCACCAATTCCAGAACCTTTTCCTCTTCCATAAGTCTTAGTTTTGTGACCACGAGATTTATATGCATATTTTAATGTATTTAATTCCATGTTCTTTCTCCTTGATATTAATGAAATAATTTACTTACTGGAATATCTCTTGCATTAGCAACATCTTTTAATGTTTTTTGCATTAATAAACCATTAATGGTTGCACGAACCATGTTGATTGAAGAATTTGTTCCTTTATTTTTTGAATAAATATCACTATATCCAGCTAATTCAATAACAGCACGAATTGGACCACCAGCAATAATACCAGTACCTTCTGGTGCAGGTTTTAATAAAACTTCACCACTAGAACTGTGTCCAGTTACTTCATGGTATAAACTTCCTGCTCTAGTCATTTTTACTTTAATTAAGTTATTTTGTGCTTTTTTAATTGCTTTTTTTAGTGCATCTGGAACTTCATTAGCTTTTGCTAAACCATATCCAACTGTTCCTTTTTTATCTCCAATTACAACTAATGCACTGAATCTTAATCTTCTTCCACCTTTTGTAGTTTTAGAAATTCTTTTAATTTCAATTACTTTTTCTACTAAAGATGTAGTTTCTTTTCTTGGATTTCTAAACTTAACCTTTGGTTTAAATTCTTTTTTAACCTTGTTTTCACTATTGTTTTCAGTTTCAGCTGTTTTAGAATCTTTGTTGGTGTTATTATCTTTTTTTACAAAGAATTTTTTATTTTTGTCAAAAGGATGTTTTTGTTGATTATTGTTGTGGTTTTCTTGTTTGTTAAATTTATTAAAATTGTTTGTATGTTCTTTTTTTGCTACAAAATTCTTATTAGATTCTTTATTAGGTGTATTTGATGGTGTGCTTACTTCTTTATTTTCTGCCATAATATATTGCTCCTTATTTAATTAAAATTTAAGTCCATTTTCTCTACAAGCATCAGCTAATACTTGAATTAAACCATGGTAAACAAAACCATTTCTATTAAATCTAACTTCTTTAATATTATTAGCAAGTGCTTTTTTAGCAAATTCAGTACCAATTTGTTTTGCTGCTTCTTTATTCTTCTTTGGTAATTTTAAGGTTAATGTAGATACACTAAATAAAGTAATGCCTTTACTTAAGTCTACTAATTGTGCATAAAGGTGTTTATCAGTTTTATTTACAATAATTTCAAAGTTAATAGGTTGTTGGTCAAAAATTACTTTATTTCTAATTCTTTTACTTCTAATTTTTCTTTGATTATTTCTACTTATATTAATATGTTTCATATATTAAACTCCTTTAAAATTATTTACCTTTTGAACCTTCAGCAGTTTTACCAACTTTTCTTTGAATAATTTCATCAGCATACATCACACCTTTTCCTTTATAAGGTTCAGGAGGTCTTTTTGATCTTACTTCTGCAGCAAATTGTCCAACTTCTTCTTTATCAAAACCACTAATTGTTAATTCAGTTGGAATTTTTGCTTCAACTTTAATTCCTTGTGGAATTTGCATAATTACTGGTTTACTATATCCTAAGTTAAGGGTTAATTTATCACCAGCAACACTAGCTTTGTATCCAACTCCAACAATTTTTAGTTGTTTCATACATCCTTTTGTTAAACCAAGAATAGCATTATGTACTAATGCGTTAATAGTACCATGCATCATTTGTGTTTGTTTTAACTCATCTTTTGCAAAAACACTAAATTTATTATCATTAATTTTAATTTCAAAATGTTCTTTAGGTGCATGCACTTTTAGTGAATCTTTTGCATTTTTGATAAGAATAGTATCATTGTCATAACTAATACTTAATCCACTTGGAATTTCTAATATTCTTTTACCAATTCTTGACATCTTTATTCTCCTATTTACTTATCAAACATAAGCAAGAATTTCTCCACCAACTTTTGCTTTTCTTGCTTGCTTATCTGTCATTACACCTAAACTTGTTGAAACAATAGTTGTTCCTAAACCATTCAAAACTTTTGGAATTTTTTTGTATTCACTATAAACTCTTAATCCTGGTTTTGAGATTTGTCTCATATTTTCAATAGAAGAAATATTATTCTTATATTTTAAAGTAATCTTTATTTCTCCTTTTTTGTGTTCATCATCAAATTTAATTTCAAAATCTGTGATGTAACCTTCATCTTTAAGCACTTGAAGAATATCTTTTTTTAAATTAGAATAATCTAAAAGTACTTCAGGTTTTTTGGCACTAGTTGCTGTTTTGATTTTAGTAATTAATTCAGCTACTGGATCATTTGTCATATACTATATACTCCTATCTTATTCTTTCTTATCATGAAGCTTTTTTAACACCAGGAATTGCACCTTTGTGTGCTAAGTCTCTAAAACATAATCTGCATAAACCATATTTTCTAATAACAGCATGTGGTCTTCCACATCTTACACATCTTGTATATGCTCTAGTTTTATATTTTGGAACACGTTGTGCTTTTACAATTAAGGATTTCTTAGCCATTATTCTTCTCCTTTAATTTTTACTAGTGGTAATCCAACTTCTCTTAGCAATTTTCTTGCTTGTTCATCATTATTCACACTTGTTACAATTGAAACATCAAATCCACGAATCTTTTTTACATCATCATAATTAATTTCTGGAAAGATAATTTGTTCTTGAATTCCTAATGTGTAATTACCATGATGATCAAACCCTCTATTTGCTAAACCTTTAAAGTCTCTTACTCTTGGCAATGCAACATTAATTAATCTTTCTAAGAAAGCTCACATTTTATCACCACGTAATGTAACTTTTGCACCAATTTCTTGACCTTGACGAAGTTTGAAAGTTGCAATTGATTTTTTAGCTTTAGTTTTAACAGGTTTTTGTCCAGCAATTAATTCAAGTTCACGAAAACCAAGTTCTAATAATTTGCTATCACTTGTAGCATCACCAATTCCCATATTTAAAACAATCTTTTCAATTTTAGGAACTTGCATTACTGATTTAAAGGAGAAAGTTTTCATTAATTTTGGAACAATATCTTTTTGATATCTTTGTTTTAATTCATTCATTTTTATATTCCTCCTTATTTCTTTTTAAAGATAATTTCATTACCAGATTTTCTAGCAACTCTAATTTTCTTGTTTTGTTTATTTAATGTATATTTTACTTTAGTTGGAGTATTATGATTTTTTTCATCTAATACTGCGACATTTGATACATCAATTGGCAAATTAACTTGAACAATCTTGCTTTCTGAAGTTTTTTGACTTCTTTTTTGGTGTTTTTTAGCAAGATTTACATTTTCAACTGTTACAGTGTTATCTTTATGATTAACAGCAATAACTGCACCATCAACACCTTTATATTTACCTGAGATAACACGAACCTTATCACCTAATCTAATTCTTTTCATAAATTACTTTTCTCCTTATAATACTTCTTCAGCTAGAGAAGTAATTTTATTAAAACCTTTATCTCTTAATTCTCTGGTAACAGGTCCAAAAATTCTTGTACCTCTTGGACTTTTATCTTCTTTGATAATTACACAAGCATTTTCATCAAATTTAATAGAATTTCCTGATTTTCTATAAATTGGTTTTTTGGTTCTTACAATAACAGCTTTTAAAACTTGGTGTTTACTTACTCCAGAATTTGGAATTGCTTTTTTTACTGAAACTTCTACAATATCCCCAATATGAGCATAGTGATGTCTAGTACCACCAAGAATTTTAAAAACTTGAACAATTTGAGCACCTGTATTATCAGCTACTACTAATCTTGACATGAATGAAATCATATTCTTTTTTCCTTTCTATTTTGCTATTTTGGGTTATTATTTTGCTTTTTCAATAATTTTAACTAATCTTCAATGCTTAGTTGCACTCATTGGTCTTGTTTCAGCAATTTCTACTTTATCACCAATACCTGCTTCATTTTTTTCATCATGTGCGTGGTATTTTTTGTGAGAAATAACTAATTTTTTATAAAGAGGATGTTTGCTTTTTCTTTCAACTTTAACAACAATTGTCTTATCATTAACATCACTAACAACAACTCCCATTAAGGTTCTTCTGTTTCCTCTTTCTTTATTCATTGATTCAACCATTATTTTTTATCCTCACTTTCTTTTTTAGTTGCTGAAACTGCGTTATCTTTAGTTGCTTTAAAGAAAGATTTTTCATTATTTAAAGTATTTAATTTATCTAATTGAAGATGAGCAATTTTAATATTTCTTTCTCTAAGAATTGTTAGAACTTGTGCTAAAGATCTTCTTGCAAAACGGATTTGATGAGGTTTATCAAATTCACCAGTTGCATTTTTAAAACGATATTCAAGTAGTTTAATTCTTAATTTTTTAACTATTTCAATTAATTCTTGATCGCTCTTAGTTTTAAAATCCTTATTTACTGTCATTTGCAACTCCTTTTTCTATGAACTTTCAAGTAATTGGTAATTTGTTTCCTGCTGCATAAAATGCCTTGTAAGCAGTTTCTTTATCAATTCCTGTTACTTCAAACATAATTGTTCCTTTTTTTACAACTGCTACTCAAAATTCAGGATTACCTTTACCAGAACCCATACGAACTTCTAAAGGTTTCTTTGTTTTTGACATTTGTGGAAAAATACGAATTCACATTTTTCCAGTTTTACCTAAATTTCTAGAAATTGCAACTCTGGCTGCTTCAATTTGACGATCAGTTATTCAAGCACCTTCATTAGCAACGATTCCATATTGTCCATATGCAATATATGAATTTCCTTTTACATGACCTTCATATTTAATACGGTGCATTTTTCTGTGCTTAACACGTTTTGGTTGTAACATTTTTATTCACCTCTGTTTTCTTGCTTAACTTCTAATGCTTTTGGTTCAGGTTGATTTTCTTTACTAATGGTTTTGTTTAGTGTTTGGTTTTTGTGTGACTTATAAGCACTTTCTTGAACAGTTTTATTTTGAGCATTTGGTGTTCTTTTTTTATTTTTTCTTGCTGAATTATCATCATTACTAAATCTTGTAGCAACTTTTTTGTATTCAGTCTTAGCATAAATGCCACCAAATCTATTACCACGATTGATTCAAACTTTAACACCAATTACACCATATGTAGTTCTAGCAAGTTCTAAAACATAATCAATATCTGCTCTTAAAGTAGATAAAGGAACATTTCCTTCTAAATATCCTTCAGTTCTTGCAATATCAGTTCCACCAAGTCTACCACTAACACTAGTTTTTATACCATAAGCACCATTTCTCATTACTTTTCTAACTGCTTGTTTTTGTGCAATTCTAAATGAAACACGGTTTTCAATAGCATCAGCAATTTCTCTAGCAATAATTCTTGCACTTAAATTAGGATTTTCAACACTAATTATTACAATATTTACCTTAATTTTTCTACCAACAATTTTGTTAATTGATAAAGTTAATTCTGCTTTCTTTTCATCAATTAATCCATTAATTACACCAGGTTGAGCAGAATATACAAAAATGTCAATTGTAGCATTTTTTCTTTCAATTTCAACACGATCAATTAAAGCTTTAGGAAATTTAGAAACAAACAAATCACGAATCTTTTCATCTTGAACTAATCAAATTGCTGTTTGTTTATTATCTTTTGCAATTCAACGTGAGATTCAATTACGATTAATACCAAATCTATATCCATTTGGATTTACTTTTTGACCCATATTTTATTTCTTTCCTTTCTTTGTTTCTTTTTCTTTTTTTTCTGTTTGTTTATTATCTGCTTTTTCTTTCTTTACTTTTGGTGTTGATGATGATTTTTTAGTTTTCTTTTTGTCATCATCTTTAATTACAACTTCATTAAATTCTTCTTTAGTATAAATTGCTGATTCACTATTATCACTCAAGAATGATTTATCTTTTTTCTTTTGACTTGTTTCTTCTTCTTTAAGCAATTGTAATTTTCTAGTCATACGTAAATTTTTACGTGAATTTTCATCTAATTTACCATGAATCAAGTCATTATACTTATTGTGCTTCTTGTAAGATTCTTTTTGCATTAAACGATCTTTTTCATCATCTGAAAGAATAATTTCTAAATGAGTAGATCTTTTTCTAATAGTGTTAGCACTACCTTTAGCTCTTGGTAAAACTCTTTTTAATGTTGGTCCTTGATTTGCAACAATACTTAAAATATAAAGTTTTGCTGCATTCATTCTATGGTTGTTAGTAGCATTAGCAATAGCAGATTTTAAAAGTTTTAATGTAATTTGTGAAGCTTTGTGATCAATATTTTCTAATTGAGCAATCGCATAATCAACTCTCTTCATTCTTATAAGATCACAAATTAATCCTGCTTTTCTTGAACTTATATGTATATTTCTTTGAATGGCTTTACTAATCATAAACTATGCATTCTCCTTCTTAGCATCTTCTGCTTTTCTGTTAGATGAGTGAACTTTGAAGGTTCTTGTAGGAGCAAACTCTCCTAATTTTCTACCAACCATTTCCTCAGTACAATAAACTTTAATAAATAATTTTCCATTATGTACTAAGAATGTATTTCCAACAAATTCTGGATAAATAGTACTTTCTCTAGATCAAGTTTTTATTTCTTTTTTTCTTTGAGATGCATTATTAGCAAGTACTTTTTTTAATAAACTTTTTTCTACAAAAAGACCTTTTGAACTACTTCTAGACATTTATCTTTCTCCTACTTTCTTCTTTTTGCAATTAAAGCTGAACTAGCTTTCTTTGTTTTTCTTGTTTTAACACCCATGTGTCTTTTACCCCATGGTGTTCTTGGAGCATCTCTACCAACTGGTTGTCTACCTTCTCCTCCACCATGTGGGTGATCATTAGGGTTCATTGCAGAACCACGAACTGTAGGTCTAATACCTTTGTGACGATTAATCCCTGCTTTACCAATTACTTCAAGGTTATGATCTTCATTTGAAACATAACCAATTGTTGCTTTACAGTCTGGAGAGAATTTTCTAGTTTCACCACTTGGTAATTTTAATAAGATATATTTACCTTCTTCATCAGTACCAAGAATTTGTGCAGCTGTTCCAGCACTTCTTACAATTTGTCCACCTTTGTTTGGAAAATATTCAACATTGTGAATAAATGTACCTACTGGAATATTTTTTAATGCAGTACAATTACCTGGTTTTATATCAACTTTATCACCAGATAAAATCTTGTCTCCAACCTTCATATCTTTTGCTGCAATAATGTATCTTTTTTCTCCATCATTGTAAGCAATTAAAGAAATGAAGCAACTTCTATTTGGATCATATTCAATTGTTTTAACTGTTGCTGGAATATTATCTTTATTACGTTTAAAATCAATAATTCTATATAAACGTTTTGCACCATTTCCTTGGTGTCTTGTAGTAATTCTTCCTTGGTTATTTCTACCTGCATTTTTCTTTAAAGGTTGTAATAATGATTTTTCAGGTTTAGTTTGAGTTAATAAGGATTTGTAATCAACTAAAATTCTTGTTCTTTTACCACTACTACGATAAACAACTCTTTTAATAGCCATAGTACTTCTCCTTATTTACTTTCTTCTTTCTTTGATTCATCATCATTAGAAATAACTTTTCTTGTTGAAGTCATTTGTTTCTTTTCAACTTTTTGTTCTTTCTTGTCTTCTTTAACTTCTTCATCAGTCATTGCTAAAGAAATACCTTTTGGTAAAGTAATAATTGCAATTTTCTTTGCTTTACTAAAACCAGGATGTTTTGTTCCTGTTCTTACTCATACAGGTTTTCTTCTAATGATATTAATAGCTTCTGGTTCAGTTAAATAAATAGACATAAAAGCATTTCTAATTTCAGCTTTATTTGCATCAATATTAACTAAGAAATAATATTTCTTTTTATCTGCATATTTTAAAGCTTCACTTTTTTCTGTAAAAACAGGTTTTAAAATTACACTAGTCATTGTATTTGTCATTATTCTAATACCCCAGCTATCTTATCAATTGCATCAACTTGGATTAAAATTTGATCATTATTTAAAAGATCACGAACTGAAACTTTATCTCAAATTTTTGCAGTTAGATTATGAATATTTCTTGCAGATAATAAGAAGTTAATATTTTTAGTTTCTTCACTTAAAATAACAAGAATTTTCTTTGCATTTTCATTAATCTTATTTAACATTTCTTGAATTTTCTTTGTTGAGATATCTTTAAATTCAAAATCTGCTACAAGACCTGCAACTTTATCTTCATTTAATCTTTGAGTATAAGCACTTTTTAATGCACTTCTGTGAACTAAACGATTAATTGCTAATTTATAATTACGATTTGGTTTTGGTCCAAAAGCAATTCCACCACCAACATAATGAGGGTTTCTTATTGAACCTTGTCTAGCATTACCAGTGTGTTTTTGTCTATATGGTTTTTTTCCACCACCTCTAACTTCACCTTTTGTTAAAGTTGAAGCTGTTCCTTGTCTTCTACCTGCTTCTTCAGCAACAATAGATAAGAACATGTCATGATTTTTTACTTTATCAGCAATAATTTTAGGATTGACACTAAGAGTTTTTACTGAATCACCATCAATATTAAAGACTTTAATTTCTTTATTCATAAATGTATACCTCCTATAAATTATTCTTTCTTAGCTTTTTCAGCTTCTAATTCTGCTTGTTTTTGTGCTACTTTATCTGGTTTAGCTTCTTCTTGTCTTTGTTCTTCTGCAGCTTCATGACTTTCAGACTTTAATTCTTTTTCATCAACTTTCTTAGCATTTGGATTTGCAGCAACAAAGTCATAGTGTTCAACTTTTGGTTTAATAGCATTACTTATTTTTAAAATTCCTTTTGAAGGGCCAGGAACTGCACCTTTAATTAATAAGATATTTGTAACTGGATCTAAACCAATAATTTCTAAATTATGGATTGTAACTGTTTCGTGACCATATCTTCCAGCCATCTTCTTACCTTTAGTTACTCTTTGAGCTTGACTACCCCCTCTACCCATAGCAATAGAACCACTATATCTATGAGGATATCCAGCTCCATGTCCTAATGGACCAATTTTAAAGTTTCAAAGTTTAATAGCACCAGTAGTTCCTCTACCTTTAGTTAAACCTTGTACATCAACAACATCTCCAACATTAAAAATGTCTAAAGTAATATTGTCAAATTTGTTATATCCTGTAACATCTCTTAATTCTTTTATAGTATGTTTAAAGTGGTAATTACCATTTTCATCTTTAAACATTGCTTTTTGTGGACGATTAATGTGCTTTTCAGTTGTATCAATGATTCCTACAACTGTTGCAGTATAACCATCTTTTTCTTGTGTTTTATTACCCAATACTAAATTAGGTTCAATATAAATCGCAGTAGCTGGAACTAAAATACCTTTATTATCAAATACCCTAGTCATTCCAATCTTGCGACCAAGAATACTTTTTCTAGCGTTCATTTACTTGTACCTTCCTATTTATTCTTTTTGCTTTTATTTGTATCAATTTTTACTTGTACTCCAGAAGGTAAGCTAATACTATTTAATTTGCTTGTAACATTAGCATCAACATCTTTTAATACAATCAAACGATAATGGGTAATTTTTTCAAATTGTTCTCTTGATTGTTTATTAACATGTGGAGAACGCAAAATTGTAATTACTTCACGTTTTGTTGGTAAAGGAATTGGACCACTAATTGGTGCTAAATTCTTTACAACTTCCACAATTTTCTTAACAGCATTGTCAAGAAGGGTTACATCATAGGAGAACAACTTTATTCTTAATTCTTGTTGACTCATAAAAATCCTTTCTAACTCAAAGGTTGCATTTTTGCAACTCGTGTTGGTGTGTAATTTTATACACAAATTTATATAACTTTTCTAATTATATACAAAATATTTTTTTTTCTAAATAAAATTGCTTTTTTGTATTTTTAAGATTTAATTAATTATTTCAAGAATTATTAAACAATACATAAATAAAAAGAGTTAGAATTAAAACATTATTTAAGTTAATATATGTACTCAAACAAAAATATATATCTTAATTACAACAAAAAACTATTAAATAAAATTAATAATTTTTATATATCATTAACACAAAAATATGAAAATCATTTAACAGATAAAGAATATATCAAATTAACAAAGTTAATATATTGTCAAATCAAAAATACAATTACCGTAACTGATAAAAAAATCATTAAATTTTTTATAAATTCAATTAATAAATTAAATAATAATGTTGAACAATTAAGTATTAAAAAAGATCAAATTCTAAAAGATTCTAAAATTAAAGAACAATATGAATATTTGATAAAAACACTAAAGCAAAATATTGAAAGTTTAAAAACACTTAAATTAATTTATGAAAAAGAAATCTTTTATTTACAAATTAAAAAACAAATCTACGAACGATTTGTTTTAGCAGTAGATAAAGAAGATTTAAATTTCAAAAAATTCTTAGATATTAAATTTCAACACAAAATTGATTATTTACATAATGCTTATGAATTATATAAAAGAAATTCTAAACAAAAAATTGATTTAACAATGAATGTATCAAACAATAATTTCTTTGAAAAATTTAAAATTCAATAATGATTTAAATT
>JAFNRE010000030.1:0-5902 GCA_017385735.1 Mycoplasmataceae bacterium | reverse complement strand
TTAAAACCTGTTGGTAATCATAGATGAATAGGATTAAGTCTTTTATTCTTATTATTCTTAAGTTTTGTTGTAGGATTTAGTACAATTTCAAGTATGTATTGAAATTATTAAAATGAATTATTATAATTATTTAAAAAATGAATTAAACAATAATTATGACTTTAATAAGAATAAGAAAAATATTATTCATTTATTAATTTTTAGTCATATTCTAATTTTATTAGAAATTATTTTTAGTGCTTTATTTGTATCTTACTTTGTTAAACTAAGCAATTTTATTTATATAAATCATCATCAGGATAAGCATTATTCAGAAACTTGAATTAGTGAACATCAAGCATTAAATGCTGATTTATTAATTAGCATGATTGTTTTTTGAGTAATTTTTATTGTATGCATGATTTGATTTATTTGGTATTTAAATACTTTGAATTTAAAACGTTTAGTGTCTAGTGAAAAATATAATCAAGTTTTTAATTTTGCATTAGTTTTTAATATTCTTGGTTTATTTATTTGTTTTTTATCTTTAGTTGGATTAAGTTTAATTAATCATTATTTAGTTTGGTATAAGAAACAATTAAAACAATTATCTAAAAAAAATAAAAAATAAATTTAATAATCAATAAAGTTCAAATTTTTTTATATAATTAAATAAAAAATGAATTATTTATGTATTAATTGTTCTGTGTTTATTAATAAATTATCATTCTATTTTTATATTTTTAAAAATCAACTTTTAGAGTTTTAAAAACTTCTTAAGTTGATTTTTTTTACATAAAAGAACAAACATATATAAATAGTAAAGAAAGGTTTTATGAGAAAAGATATCAGGAATACATCAATTGTTCCTCCAATCACACATAAACCAAGAAATTCTCAGCATAAAACATTTGGTGAGAATGTGGTACATGGTGATTTTACTTTTAACAATCAAGATTACAATAATGCTAATAAACTTGTAAGAGTTTTTGGGCATTCGAAATTTATTAGAATGTTTTGAAGATTGTTCTTTCCAATGTTAATTTATGGATTTGCTACAGCTTTAGTACCAATTCTATTTATGACCATGGCTAAAGGAGTTTATGAAAAAGATGGAGTTGGTATTCCAATTTATGAATCTTTTACTTATACTTTAAGCAAATTTAATTACATTAATATTTTTGTTGCATTAGCATGAACTTTAATGGCTTATCCAATAGTTGGACATTATATTGGAAGAAATAAGCCACATAAAATGCAAGAATCAGTGCGATTTGTGTTTTATATGATCATGATAACTTGTAGCATCGGTATGATTTTTGAATGTATTTATGCTCCTTTAATTGCACAAAATATTGTTTGAAAATACAAAAATATTGCTGCATATAATTTAGCAAACTTACATAAAGAAATTATTGATAACAAAGGTAATTTTGCTTCAGTTTCAGATTTAAGTACTTATTTAACAAACTTACAAAGAGGATATCAATTACAATACTCCACAATTTCTATTAGATTCTTTGCTTTTACTAGTTATTTAGTTGGATGAGCAAGTTTATTTACTCCAATGTTTTCATCTAAAAGAAACAATAAAGTTTTAATTTTTGCTACAATTGTTGGATTAGTTTTCTTTTTAATTGTTTATTCAAGTTATATTTATACAGACATTATTCCTTCAAAATTAGTACAAGGTAAATATGTTGTAAACAATCAAACTATTACTGAATTACACAATAAGCCAGTTGCTAGTTATGATGGATATAAACATTTTGATAATTTAATTGAATCTTCATGTGGAATTTATATTGTATATAACATCGTTATTCCTTTAGTATTAACAATTTATTGTATATTTCCAAAACAATTTAAAATTGCTACAATAAAAACTTCAAATTTCTTTAAAAATTTATATAATTCTTTAGTTGATAAACAATCAAACATTGAATATCAAATTTCAAAAATTAAATTTAAAAAATATCAATTAGAACAAAAAATTAAGTATTATGAAGATTCAATAGCATTTTTAAATCAAACAAATGATAATGAATTAGTTTTAAATAATGCTTTATCAACAACTGAACTTCATTTTTTAAAAAAACACAATCAATTAAAGATTGAAAAATATGAAACCATTCTTTCACAAAATAAAACAAATTGAATTAATCTAATTAATCAATATGATGAAAAAATAAATCATTTACAAATAAAATTAAATAATACTGCTTCAACAAATAAAAAACTCTTTTATATTGATTATTCTGCTTTAGAAAATGTTGATGATTTTGAAAAAAATTACTTATGATTTAATGGACATACTTCTACTTTTAAATTAACCAAATTCAAAGCATGATTAATTAATACATTACATTTTAATTTCTTAATTAATAGACAATATCAATTATTTAATTTTAAAGTAAGTAGTAAATGTGCAAGAAATGTTTGAAAAACTTCAGCAGGATTATTTATTAACCAATTTTGTTTTGGAGTATTTCAACTAGCAATCTTAATTTATGCTACAAACTTTAATGGTAATTTACTTGGATTAGATGTTGGAACAACTAAAGAACAATTAGAAGCTGGTAAAGAATACTATAAATTAATTGTTGCTAATGCTTCATTAATTATGGGATATTTAGGCATGGTATATAATGGTTTTGTTCTATTACCTCAATACTTTGTTGCTTATTATATTGGAAGAGGAGACAAAGAAACTGCATACCACAACTCTTTATTCTTAACTCATTGATCATTTATTGTTGGATTAATATTGTGTTCTATTGTTTTAATTTATGCTTCATTTATTAACTATATTATTTATCCAAGTGCAAATGCAAATGCACCAATTCCAGTAACATGAACTGGTACAGCAATTCATGGAATGATTTCTTATAAACAATTTTGATTAGATTGTTTTTATATGGAATTAATCTTAGCAATTGTAATCATTTTTGATACAGCAACAGGAATGACTTTCTTTACTTTAGCAACTGGTGCATGTAAATGAACTTTCTTTAGTGATCAATTTGTAAGAATCATTAATATTATTGCTTTAATTTGTTTATACTATGGAACAACAAGTGGAGTTCACTGATTTAATTATGCTTTTGGTGCAAACATGTTTGTTTATTATATTGTTGCTAGAAGCCACAGTGTTATTCCAGGATTTATTAGTTGAATCTTCATTGAAAGAGGATGAGCATTAAGAAGCATTCCTAATGAAGAAAATGAATCTTTAATAAATAAATTTAAAAACAAAAGTAATTTAAATATTAGTGAATAAAATTAAAATTTATATATAATATATTTAATTTATGAATTATTTATATATAAACGATTCTATACATAATCTTTATTTCAAACAGTTTTTATAATTTTAAAAAATCAACTATTAAAGTATTGTTGCTTTGATGTTGATTTTTTTTATATAGACTTTATATATAAAATAGAAGGGTTTTATGAGAAAAGATATCAGGAACACAAGTATTGTTCCTCCAATTGTACACAAACCTAGAAATACAAAGCATAAAACATTCGGTGAGAATGTTATTCATGGTGATTTTACTTTCAATAATGAAGATTATGCAAAAGCTTCTAGACTTGTAAGGATTTTTGGACATTCAAAGTTTATTAGAATGTTTTGAAGATTATTCTTTCCAATGTTAATTTATGGAATTGTTACAGCTTTAGTACCAATTCTGTTTATGACTATGGCAAAAGGAGTTTATGAAAAAGATGGAATTGGAATTCCAATTTATGAATCTTTTAGTTATACATTAAGTAAGTTTAATTACATCAATATTTTTGTTGCATTAGCATGAACATTAATGGCTTATCCAATAGTTGGAAATTATATTGGAAGAAATCAAGTGCAAAAAATGCAAGAATCAGTGCGATTTATTTTTTATATGATCATGATAACTTGTAGTATTGCAATGATTTGTGAATTTATTTATGCTCCAATGATTGCACAAAATATTGTATGAAAATATAAGGATGCAAGTTCATATGATTTAAATATTTTAAAAAATCATAGTCTTAATTTTGCTTCAAAAGAAGCATTGCAAACTTATTTAACAGATATTCAAAGAGGATATCAATTAAAATATTCCACAATTTCCATTAGATTCTTTGCTTTTACTAGTTATTTAGTTGGATGAGCAAGTTTATTTACTCCAATGTTTTCATCCAAAAGAAACAATAAAGTTTTAATTTTTGCTACAGTTAGTGGTTTAATCTTTTTCTTGATTGTTTATTCTAGTTATATTTATACTGATGTAATTTCAGCAAAAGAAGTAGAAGGAACTTATAATGTAGCTGGAGTAAAAGTTGTTGAAAAAACTAGTTATTCTGGATATGCTAAATTTAATAGTTTAATTCAAACTTCATGTGGAATTTATATTGCTTATAATGTTGTTATTCCTTTAGTATTAACAATTTATTGTACTTTTCCAAAACAATTTAAAATTATTAAAATTAAAACATTTAATTTCTTAAAAAATTGTTATAACTCTTTAGTTGATAAACAATCAAATATTGAATATCAAATTTCTAAAGTTAAATACAAAAAATATCAATTAGAACAAAAAATTGAATATTATGATGATTATGTTGCTTTTTTAAAAAGAATGAATGATCAAAGAGCAGTAAATCAAATTTATTCACAACAAGAAATTGCTAGATTAAATGCAAAAAATAGTGCAAAGATTGCAAAATATGAAAACATCATTATTAACAATAAAAACAATTGATTAAATTTAGTTGATAAATATGATGAAAGAATCAATCAATTAGAAACACAATTACAAAATACTAAAGCAACAAATAAGAAGTTGTTTTATATTGATTACAATGCATTAGAAAATGTTGATGATTTTGAAAAAGGTTACTTATGATTTAATGGTAATTATTCATCATTACAAATTACTGCTTTTAAAAAGTGATTAATTACAAAATTACATATTCATCTTTGAGATAACAGACAATATCAATTCTTTACTTTTAAAGTAAGTAGTGAATGTGCTAAGAATGTTTGAAAGACATCAGCAGGATTATTTGTTAATCAATTTGCTTATGGAGTTTTTGGTTTAACATTAGTTATTTTTGCAACAAACTTTAATGGTAATTTATTAGGAATACCTGGATCAGATCTTGATGCTGGTAAAGAATACTTTAAATTAATTGTAGCTAATGCTTCATTAATTTCTGGATATTTAGGTATGGTTTATAATGGTTTTGTTTTACTACCTCAATACTTTGTTGCTTATTATTTAGGAAGAGGAGATAAAGAAACTGCATACCACAATTCTTTATTCTTAATGAATTGATCATTTATTGTTGGTTTAATATTGTGTTGTATTGTTTTAATTTATGCTTCATTTATTAACTATATTATTTATCCAAGTACAGATGCAAATGCATTAATTCCAGTAAGATGAACTGGTCCAGCAGTACATGGATTAATTACATATAAACAATTTTGATTAGATTGTTTTTATATCGAATTAATTTTAGCAGTTGTTGAAATTTTTGATGCTGGTACAACTTTAAGTTTTAATATTCTTGCTACTGGTGGATGTAAATGAACATTCTTTAGTGATCAATTTATTAGACTTGCTAATATTGTTGCTTTAATTGCACTATATTATGGAAAAACTGAAGCAGTTCACTGATTTAATTATTCTTATAGTGCTAACATGTTTATTTATTATATAATTGCAAGAAGTCATAGTGTAATTCCAGCATTCATTAGTTGAATCTTTATTGAAAGAGGGTTAGCATTAAGAAGTATGCCAAGAGAAGATTCTGATGAATTAACAAATGAAATTTTGGGAAAAAACCGCTTTAAAATTAGATTGAATAATGATTTAAATAAAAAATCTAAAATCTATATTGATTAGTAATAAAATATCTTATTAACTAATTT
>JAFNRE010000029.1:0-3201 GCA_017385735.1 Mycoplasmataceae bacterium | reverse complement strand
GATTATTTGCAATATATAGATAATAAAGAAGATTTAATTAGTACTAAAGGAATGCTAAAAAGATTTTTGAATGATTCTAGATTGGAACAAATTTCAGATTTGCTTCAAGAAGATGAAGAAACTGAAGAATAATTTTAAATATTTTTTAGTTTAAATGTTATAAAAATTTAATTACTTGTATTATAGATAATAATTATTGATACTTAATAAGTAACAAGCTTATTATTCTTTTGTTTTTTAAAAAAATAGATGTTCAAAATGCATATTTATTTTTGATAGTATAAAATTAGCTAATATTAGTAAATGACATACATGCTAAAAACATGCTAAAAGGATTCAAAAATAAGAATTTTAGAATGTAAAGAACATGTAAATCATTTGTACATATGATAGATTAACAATTATTATTGTATTTACCATTATAGACAGTATAAATTTGTTTCTTTCTTTAACAATGAGTATTTTATTTAATTTATATATTCACTGAGAAAATCAACTATAATTTTTTTATAATTAAATAATTTATGAAGAAAACAAAAAAAGAACCTATTTATATAAAATTACTAAAAATAAATTATTTCATGTCGTACTTTAAAAGCATTCCAATATGGTTTATTATTCTGAATTTTATTATTTGAAATCATCCAGTCACTCCCAAACATCTTTATAGATATTTTAGAATGTTACCTAAATATGAATATTTAGTACAAATTTATTGTTGAATAGGTATACTGGTTTTCTTCATCTTGCTTTCTATAATACTAGAAGTAATTATTATAAAAACATCAAATAAAGAATATCCACTAACTAAAAAACAAAAAATCTATTTCATTATATTTAATTCTTTTTACTGTAATATACTTCTTTCTAATTATTTGAAATACAAAAAATGATCATATGAAGAATATCTGAACGAACAAAGAAACAAAATTAACACAACCAATAGTTCTATAGAACAAATTGAATCTGAAAATTCATCTTTAATAAATATTGATAATAAAAAAGAAAATCTAAAATATTATCAATATTTACAGAAAAAATATAAAGATGTAACAGTTATATTAGCAAATGATAATCTTGAGAAATATCGAATTGGCAAAAAGCTTAATGATAAGGATTTTCTTAAAAATTATATAATAGTAGAACTAAATTTAAAATATTATAATTACTGATGGCAAACTCTTCGCCTTAGAACCTGAGGGTATATTTGCATGTTTTCTTTATTAGATACTCAAGTAAAACCCAAATTATCTTTTAAATTAAAATATTTAGGAAGTAATAATTATTTCAAATTCTTTAGAACACTAAAAGGAATGACTTCTTGAATAAGCAAAACTTTTCCACAATTTAATAAATAAAAACAATAATTATTAATATCTTATTTTGATATTAATAAAGTTCTTTTTTATTATTTTCCTACACAAAAATTAGCAAATAGTCTATCAATAAAATTAAGATCAGTTTTTTTACCAATAAGTTCTTGAAATTTATTTAAAATCCTATGTAAATCATCAATAATTAAGTCGAAACTTAACTGATTAAGTAATATTTGTTTTACTTCTAGTAAACTGTTTTTAATTGAGAGCGCTAATTCTAATTGTGTTTTATCTTGTAATGTATAAGAATTAATTAATTCTTTTGATTCTTTTTTCTCTAAACTCTTAATAATTTCACTAAAAATTTCTTTATAAGAATCATCTTTTGTAGAAATTTTTATTCCTTCTCATTTAGTATTAAGACTTAAATCAGATTTATTAATTATGATTAAATGATTTTTTTCTTTAATTAGTTCATAAATTTCTTGTTCTTGTTTGTAATTTTGATTATTTGAACCATCAACAACAAATAAAATTAAATCTGCATTATGAATTGCATCTTTAGATTTGTTGATACCAATATTTTCAATATAATCATTGGATTCATGTATACCAGCAGTATCTTGTAATTTAATAATTCTATTGTCCAAATTTATATAAGCTTCTACAATATCTCTTGTTGTACCAGCAATATCTGAAACGATTGCTTTTTGTGAATTTATTAATTTATTTAATAATGAAGACTTACCTGCATTAGTTACTCCAACTATAGCAACATTGATTCCTTCATAAAAAGGAATCATAATTTTTGCATCATGAATTAAATTATCAAAAATCTTAATCAAATGTTCAAAATAATTAATTAGAAAATTATTAGTTATAGGTTCTTCTATATCATCATTAAATTCAGGATAATCTATTAAAACTTCAATTCTTCCAATAATATGAAAAAAGTTTTCTTCTTCTTGTTCTAATGTTTTAACTTGATTATTTAATAAGGTATTTAAAGAAAATTTAATAGATAAATCATTTGTAGATTTAATCAAATTATTCATTGCAAATAATTGAATAGCATTCATTTTATTATTTAATAATGCTCTTTTAGAAAACTCCCCATTTTGTGCTTGCTTTGCTCCAAAATAAATTAAAGCATCAATAATTTTGTTTGCAACAATTTCACTACCATGACAATTAATTTCAATTAAATCTTCACCAGTAAATGATTTTGGAGCAACAAATTTCATTAATAAAACATCATCTAAAATTTCATGATTTTCATTAAATAATTGCACATGTTGAATCTTGTTTGCTTCTTTTTTTATCTTTGATTTTGCTAATTTACTAATAATTTCATATGCATCATTTCCAGATAATCGAATAATATGAATTGCACCAATACCTCTGCTAGTAGCTAAAGCAACAATTGTTTCCATAAAATAATAATTCCTAAAAATTGATTAAATATTAAAGTTCTATTGACATTATTATTTATTTTATTCACCAAGTTCATTATTCTATCTAATAAATCAAGCAAGTTATTAGATAAAAAATAATAACTTCAATAAAATAAATAATCTTGTATTAAACTAAAATCACTATTTTTAAAAAAATCTAATAAAATACTAATTTTATCAAATTGTTTATTTTGCATAATCTTATTATTTTCATTAAAAATATTTCAATCATTTGCAAGAAAAAAATCTAAGTCTTTTTTTGTAAAAAAATGATATTTTAATAATTCAATTAAATTATTATCATTAATCTTGTTTTTTTTAATAATTTCATCAAATATTTTTTTAGCAAATTCTAAATGATAGCAAATGCATCTACTAGTGATTGTTTTTAAAATTTTATCTTCATAATTAGTAGCAAAAATAAAATAAAT
>JAFNRE010000028.1:0-4198 GCA_017385735.1 Mycoplasmataceae bacterium | reverse complement strand
TGCATATTTTATTCATACATTTTGCAAATTTGATGTTTCATAAATTTGAAATAATTCTATTCATTCATTTGATTTTAATTGTCTTCACATAAAAAACAAAAAGTCCTTTCTTGTTAATGACTTTTTGTATACTTACATTTTTCTATTTTAAAATTCATAATTTTTTAGCACTTAATTATTTAGATTGCTAGTGTATAAATTATATGAATTTTATTCTTAATATCTTAAGCAAAAAAAGTTTTTTTATGATGAAATCTTTTTTATAAAAAGTAATTACTTTTTAAGAATTTATTCAATTAAATATTTCATTAAATTCTTTATAACTTTTACCATATTTTTGATTTCTTATCGTGTTTAGATATTGGAGGGATAAAAAGATGATTTATATTGTAGGAAAAGTTACTTATATAGCAAAGAATTATATTTATTTAGAAACCAATTTTATGGGTAGAAAGGTTTTAACAAAAGAAAATGAAAATGTTTCACTAAATAAAATTATGAAGTTTTATACTTCACAGATTGTTGTTGAAACTAGCAAAGGTCAAAGTTTTGAGCAGATTTATGGATTTTTAAATTTTAGTGATTTTGTGTTATTTAATAAATTAATCACATTACCTTCAATTGGTCCAAAAACTGCAATTAATTTATTAAGCAATAATAGTGAATTAATTACAAAATTAATAACTAATAAGGATTTAAAAGGATTAAGTGCATTAAAAGGAATCAGTGAAAAAGTAGCAAAAGTTATTATTAGTAATTTAAGTGATTTATTTTATTCTGTTTCAAGTTATGATGATAAAGAATTAAAAGTAAATCAAAATTCTAATAAAAATGAACTTACAAAAAATGAAGTAAGTAATGAAGTAATTGTTGATGAGAAGAAATTTATTGAAATTATTGATTCATTAAGATCATTAGGATATAGTAAAGATGAAATTGAATATGGCATTAATAAGTTAGATGAAAATAAATATAGTGAGTTTAATGTTGAAGATATCTTAGCAGATATTATTAAAAATATTTCATCATTAAAATTTAATTAAAATGAATGAAATAAGACCTAAAAACTTTAATGAATTTATTGGACAAGAAAATTTAATTGAAATTCTTAAAGTTTATTGTGATGTTGCAATTAAACAAAACAAAGCTTTAAAACATTTATTATTTTATGGTTTGCCAGGAACTGGAAAAACTAGTTTAGGATTTTTAATTGCTAATGAGTTGAAAGTAAAAATTCACTTTATCAATGCAAATAATATTCATAATCAAGCAGATTTAATTTCATTGTTTAGTTTAATAAAAGCAAATGACATTATTTTTATAGATGAATTACAAAGCATTGATTTAAAAATTGTAGAACTGCTTTATCCAATGATGGAAGATTATTTTATTGATATTCCTTTAGGCAAAGATTTTAATAAGAAAAGTACAAGAATCAAAATACCACCTTTTAGTTTAATTGCAAGTACTACTTCTATTGGTAAAATTCAAAAACCATTATTAGATAGATTTCAACTAGTTTATAAGATGCAAAATTATTCTGAAAAAGATCTAATTAAAATCTTAAATAATATAGTTTTATTAAAAAATCAAACAAATTTGGTTAAAGATATTGATTTAGAAATTCTAAGCAAGTATTGTAAAAATAATCCAAGAATTGCAATTAATTTATTATTACAAGTCATTGATTTTAGATTAATAAATTTACAAATTAGTATTAATGAAATTTTAACAAAATTAAAAATTTATCATTATGGATTAACAGTGAGTGATCTTGAATATCTAAAAGTTATTCATGAAAATAATAATAGTGCTATTGGAATTAAAACATTAGTACAAATTACTGGATATGATTCATATACGATTGAAAATTATATTGAACCATTTTTATTAAAAATAAATCTCTTAATAAAAACCAGTAAAGGAAGAATTTTAACTAAAAAAGGAATAGAATTATTAAATAAATTAGAAAATGAAATTTAGTTAAATGAGAAGTAGTGATTTTGAATTTAAACAAATAAAATCTGAATTCAAAGAAAAATATTTTAAATTACCATTTCATGATGCAAAGATTTCTAATACATTAAATCATTTAACTTTGATTCTAATTGTTTCATCTTTTAGTTTATTAGTTGCATTAATAACATCAATAATTATTAAACAAGAAACATATATTACAACTTATAGTTTGTTATATGTTTTTTTATCTTTATTTACTTTATTTATTTTTTTAACAATTGAAAGAAGAAATTTATTTTCAATTGTTCTTAGTATTTGAAAAAGTTTATATGATATTGAATTATTAAATAAAGCATTAATTAATAAATTAGAGTTATTAGTTTTTGTATTTAGTTGAAAAAAATATTGATTTACTTGACTAGTTACTTTGTTGATTTGATCTTTGCTTCTAATTATTACTTTTTTAATTGGATATTGAATGAAATTACATTAGTGTCTAAATGCTTTTTTAGTTAGATTTAATTTATTAGCATTATTTAAATCTAATTCTTTTTTTGCTGCTTCATTAATAATTTGTCTGACTTGATTTTGTCAGTTAATATTTGCTTTATCTTTGTTATTTAAACTTAAATATTCATTCAAATCTAATTGATTATTTAATTCATCATAACTTATATTACTTAATATAAAATTTAAGGATCTAATAGGTAAATTATTATTTAAGTTTGCATGTTCAAACAAGTTATATAATTCTAAACTTAAATCACTAAACTCATTAACAGCTTTTGCTAAATCTGTTTTTGTTGTATAAATTTCATGTTTGATATTTTCAACATGACAAACTAATCTTTTTGCTTTTGCTTTATTATTGTTTAAATAATTTGTTAATTCATGAATCATGTAATTTAAATATTCTTTAATTTCTTCTTCATTTGCTAAACTAGAAGTAAAAGTTCTTTTAATACTAAAAGACTTTGCTAAATCTTTATTAAAACTAGTTTCATGTTCAATGCCTTTTGCATCATATAAATAATTAATATAATTTTTGGTTAAGATTTTTTTTAATTTATTAAAATCTTTATAATTTGCTAAGTCTTTAATTGTATAAATCTTTAATTCATTTAACTTCTTAGAAAGATTTTTACCAACCATAAACATTTTATTGATATCTAATGGTCATAATTTTGTTTCAATATCTTCTTGGTTTAAGATACAAGTTATTCCATAAGGTTTTTTAAAATCACTAGCCATTTTAGCAAGAAACATGCTTTTACCAATACCAATTGATACACTTAATTTAAACTTATTTAAAATATTTTCTTGTAAGTTTTTTGCTTTATTTAAATAATAATTATCATTATGTTTAATATTAGATTGATCAAATTCAAGTCAGCATTCATCAATAGAATAAATTGTAATTTTACGATTAATATTATTTCTTATATAATTAAATACTTCATCACTAACTTCATCATATAAATCTAAATGACTAACTGTATAAATTGTATTTTTAGGAGCAATTTTTTTAATTTGAAATACAGGCATTCCTGCTTTAATTCCATAACTTCTTGCTAAATAATTAGCGCTGCAACAAACAGAATTTTCATGCATAGCACAAACAACTACAGGTTTGTTTTGATATTGTGGATGTAAAATTTCTTCTACACTAGCAAAGAATGCATCAAAATCAATATGAAAGTAAATCTTTTTTAACATAATTGTTATTTAATTATTAATTATAATTTTTATATGAGATCAATAGCAAATACAAAAAAAGCTTTTTTTATTTCAGCATATTGTTTAATTTTCTTAGCACTAATAGGAATAATTTTAATTATTGTTGGTTTAATGCAATTTCCTATTAGTAATGTTTTAAGTATACCAACTATAATTTGTGTAACTTTAGGTTCAATTTTTTTAATTGGATCATTAATAGCAATAATTGTCTTAGCAATAATTGCTAAGATAAAAAGACTTTAAAAATAATTATGTTTATTTTTCTAATCGTTTAAAAGTTAATAATTTATTTCTATAATATTCATATTGTTGTTTTCTTAATTCAATTTCTTTTGGTAAACCCAAAGATATTGAATTAGTTAATCATTGAATTGATCTAAGATATTTACAATTTCATTTTGGATTTCAAGTGGTGGAAGTGGTATTAGCATATTGCCTATATCACTAGCATATATACTTGGTATTGCTCCACCTTTTTGCTTTTTTAAAATTTCTTCTTGAT
>JAFNRE010000027.1:0-2622 GCA_017385735.1 Mycoplasmataceae bacterium | reverse complement strand
GTAAAGTCCCATAAATAAAGGGAAAACACGAGTTTTTCTTTTTCTAAAAATTACTCAAAAAAAGGCTTTAGATCAGTTTTAGATCATCATATTTTTAAAAGGTAAAATAAGGGAATATATAATTCGTAAAATAGTAATATTCCGATATATTAAAAAGTAGTATTAATCAAAAAATACTCTTGTTTTTATATTGACATAAATAGTACTATATGGTACTATTATATTGGTGATTTAAATGGTTATTAAATGTATTAAAGATACAATAAAAAATATTAATATTGTAATAGGTTGTAGCATAGGATGTGCATATTGCTATGCAAGAATAAACAATAATAGATTTCACACAATAGATGATTTTAATAATCCTGAATTCTTTGAGAATAAATTAAAAATGTTAGATAATAAAAGACATAAAGCTTATTTCTTAACTGGGCAAAGTGATTTATCTGGTTGGAATAATGATTGGTTAGAGAAAGTATTTGAAAAAATAAACAACAACATAGATACTCAATATTTGTTTTTAACTAAAAGACCTGAAAATATTAAATTAAATAAAACTCCAGATAATGGATGGTTTGGAGTAACGGTTACATCATCTAAAGAGAAACATAGAATAGATGATTTAAGAAATAATATTAAAGCCAAGCATTATCACGTTACTTTTGAGCCAATGTTTGATGATGTAGGAGAACTTGATCTAACTGACATATCATGGGTTGTTATAGGGACAGAAACAGGTAATAGAAAAGGGAAAGTAGATTCTAAAAAAGAATGGGTATTTAACATATATAATCAATGTAAAGAACAAGGAATACCAGTTTTCATGAAAGAAGATTTGCTAGGTATTATAAATGAAAATGAAATGATTCAAGAGTTCCCAAAGGAGTTTTTAAACAATGAATAATAATGGCGGATATTTAATAAATCAAATTCAAAAAATAAGTTCAAGAAAATTTAATGAATTATTAAAAGAAAAAAATATTGATGAGTTTAACGGATCTCAAGGAGTAATACTATATTCTTTGTGGAATAATAAAGAATTAACTATTAAAGAAATAGGAAAAATAACAGGATTAGCTAAAACCTCTCTTACAAGTATGTTAGACCGAATGGAAGAAAAAGGCTTAATAAGAAGAAAAGATAATAGTGAAGATAAAAGAAGTATAAAGATAATGCTTACTGATAAGGCAAAAGAATTAGAAAAAGATTATAATGATATATCAAATAAAATGAGTAATATTTTTTATAAAAATTTTAGTGATAAAGAAATAAATGAAATTGAAAATTATCTAGAAAGAATAATTTCTAATTTGGAGGAATAATAATGGAAGCAAAAGATTTAAAAAATATAGTTATTAAAGAAACAAAAGTAGATACAGTATTAACAAAATCTAATTTACCAATCGCTGGTTATTCAATTAATCCATATGTTGGTTGCCCATTTGGTTGTAAATATTGTTATGCCACATTTATGAAGAGATTTACTGGTCATCAGGAAGACTGGGGAATGTTTTTAGATGTTAAGATGTGGGATAAAATTAAAAATCCAGAAAAGTATAAGGGAAAAACAATGATTGTTGGATCTGTAACTGATGGTTATAATTATTTTGAATCAAAATATAAAAGAACAAGAGCATTTTTAGAAGAAATGCAAGGAAGTGGTATAAACCTAATAATTACAACAAAATCTAATTTAGTAACTAGAGATATAGATTTAATAAAAACATATCCTAATCCATTAGTTGCTTGGTCAATAAATACATTAGATGAAGATTTTAAAAATGATATGGATATAGCACCATCTATTAAATCAAGAATAGATGCTATGAAAAAAGTTCATGAAGCAGGTATTAGAACAACTTGTTTTATCTCTCCAATCTTCCCGGGAATTACCGATGTCTTTTCTATAATAGAAGAAATAAAAGATTTTTGTGACTATATATGGTTAGAAAATTTGAATCTAAGAGGTACTTTTAAACCTACTATTATTAAATATATTGAAGAGAAGCATCCAGATTTAAAAGAATTATATACTAAAATATACACTAAAAAAGATTTATCATATTGGGAAGAATTAGATAATAAAGTAAAAGAATATTCTAATAAAAATGGTTTTATGTATGTTATAGATGAAGAACCATTTTTAAAGAATCCAACTGGTAAACCTATAATAATTAATTATTTTTATCATGAAAAAATAAGACAATCATCTAGGAATAAATAATCGGAAGATTAAGACATTCCGATGTTCGGAATATTTTTACTTTCATGAACACAGCTTCTTTACTCTGACAACAACTATAAGCGTGTTTTTTTAGGGTAAAGATAAAATAGAAATTTTAATGAAAAAAATCGCAAATTTTATAAAAAAAGATAAAACGTTATAATAAAAATGACAAAAAAGTCAGATTAGTCCGTACGAGAGTACCTTATTTCGTTCCGAACCTTTATGCAGTACAAGCTGCAATCAAGTCTGGAGCGAATAAGTGAAAATGTAATTAAGACTAGATTTATCATTGAAGTTGTAAGATAAAAGTAGACACAAAAAAGATGTGTTTACTTTTTATTGACAAGTTCATTGTTATTAATTGCTTTTTATGTTATTATATTTGCCAAAAGTTT
>JAFNRE010000026.1:0-4868 GCA_017385735.1 Mycoplasmataceae bacterium | reverse complement strand
TCTTGCTTGATCATTAACATAATTAATAATTTCTTTAACATAAATAAATTTAGAAGCAATTTCAGTACCAACTCCTGCCATTGTTTCTAAACAAATACAAATATTAGTATTTTTTGTTAAAGTGTGTATTTGATTGATTGAATCTGCACATTGTCTAATTCCTGTTTGTAAATCACTATCCATATATTTTCCTGGATGTAAAACGTAATATTTTACACCAAGACTATAACTTCTTAAAATGTCACTTACAATGAAATTTACTGCAAACATTCTTTTTGTTCCATCTGGACTTGCAGGATTCACAATGTATGGACAATGAACTATGATGTTACTTAAACTATTGTTTTGTTTAATTCATAATTCTTTGCCTTGCTCATATTGAAACTTATTAATATCTACTCTTTTGGTATTTTGTGGTGCTCCAGTATAAATCATGAAGCCATTTTCATCATTATCAATCGCTTCATTTACTGCACCTAAAAAATAATTAGGACCTACAAAAGAGCAAAAAGAACCTAAAATCAAATTGTATGAATTCTCATTTTCATCTATTTTTTTCATTTTTGTTCTTTTAATAATATAACCTATTTAGCTATTTTTCAATTAAGAAGAAAATACTTTCTTCTATTTAATAAAATCTAGTTATTTGCAACAATAACTTCTACTTTAGTTTTGTTATCTTTAAATTTTTTATATTTTACAACTCCATCAACTAAAGCAAATAATGTATAGTCTTTTCCTTGACCAACATTTTTACCAGGATAAATTCTATTTCCTCTTTGTCTATAAATAATTTGTCCTGATTTAGCTAATTGCCCATCAGAAATTTTTTGTCCTAAAAATTGAGGATTAGAATCTCTACCATTTTTAGTAGAACCAACACCCTTTTTACTAGCAAATTGTTGTAAATCAATTTTTAATATATTTTTCATATTTTTCTTCCTTTTCAAGAAATAATATTCTTGTATTCTTTATAAATTGCATAAAGTTCACATATAAGCATTTGTCATTTAATCTTATTTTTATAAGAATAATCTAATAATTTCAGTTTTAAATATCCTTTTTTACTTTTAAAAAAAATTTCATTTCTTTTAAAAGTATTAATTGCACTATTACTAATTGCACTAATTGCACAACAAATTAATTGCAGTTTATTATTAGAATTTTCATGCCCAGAGATGATTAATAAAAAATGCTTATAAAAAACTTTAATCATGAATCTTAGGCATGAATTGTTTTTACTAACAATTTGGTGTATTGTTGTCTATGACCCATTCTTTTTAAATGGTGTTTTTGACTTTTGAATTTATAAATTCTTAGTTTCTTTTGTTTTCCATGTTTTAAAACTTCACAAACAACTGTTGCACCTTTTATATATGGTGTTCCAAATTGATTATTTAGCATTAAAACTTTATCAAAAGTAACTTCTTCATTTTCTTTGTTAGGTAATTTGTCAACATAAATTACATCATTAGCTTGAACTTTATATTGCTTATTACCAGTGGTAAAAATTGCAAACATACTTTCTCCTTAAATTCCACTATGTCCATATGGTATTCTAAATTCAAGAATTTAATATTGAACCATATTAAGTACATTTATTTATGTATAAATTATATATGAATTTTAAAAAATTGCTATATTTATATATAGTAGTATAAATTAAACCTTGAAAACTAAATATAAAACAAATATTGAAATAAAATCAACTTCTAAAAATAAGTATTTATTAGCAGGAGCAAGTATAAGAATTTTTGCTAGAATAATTGATTTATTCTTTTTATTCTTCTTTTTATTTTTTACTGGTGTTGCTATTTTTTATCATGGAGTTTATGATTTATCAAAGCATGAAATAACTTATTTTTCATTTATTAGTATGATGTTTGGTTATAATTTGTCATCTTATCAACCTGATACTTTAAGCATCATGTTTAATGGTTGAAAATACTGTTTATTTAGTTGAGAAGTTTTCTTAGTTTTCTTTTTTTGATTTATTCTTATTCCTTTAATATTAAAAGGAAGAACAATTGGAAAATGAATTTGTCATATAACTACTATTGATCTAAATAAGAACAAAAAATTGTTTTGGTGAAATTTAATTTTAAAAGAATTCTTTTTATGAATTTTATTAAGTATTGTTCTTATTATTTATGGGTTTGTTTGTTTAGGATTAAATCATGAAGCTTATAAATTTAACATCACATATATTCAAAATGCAAACAATAATGGATTTACAAGTTTTGATACAATTTATACTTTTGTCTTCTTTTTTAGTATTTGTATTTTAATTATCATTATTTTTATCTTATGAATGATTTTTAGTTCTCATAAAATGAATTTACAAGATAATATGTCTCATACAACTGTAATATATGTAAAGCAAATCAAACAAACAAAAGATAAAAATAATAAAATTAAAATGCCTAAAGAACAAATCTTACCTGGTGAAGTTAATTTAAAAGAATTAGATAAATTAATTAAAAAGGATAAAAAATAATGAATGATACATTAAATGAAAAACAAACTGAAGCAGTTACAGCAAGTTTTGGTCCAGTTGCAGTAATTGCTGGAGCAGGAACAGGAAAGACTCATGTTTTAACAAATAGATTTATTTATGTTGTAAAAGAATTTGGTTTAAAACCAGAAAGAATTTTAACCATGACTTTTACAAATAAAGCTGCTTTAGAAATGAAATCAAGGATTATTAAAAACATTAATCATTATCATATAGAGTATATTTGTACTTTTCACAGTTTATGTGTAAAAATTTTAAGACATGATATTGATAAATTAAAAAGAAATGATAATTTTAATGTCATTGATGAAGAAGAACAAACTGCATTATTAAAAGAAATTTATAAAGAAAAAGAACTAAATCCTAAAGATATTTCATACAAAAAAATGCTTTATTTAATTGATATTTGAAAGCAAGAAGAACTTGATGGTAATGATATCAATGAAGTTTTAAATAATAATACACATTATGGATTTAATACTCTTGAAATTTTAAGATTTGCTTATGAAATTTATTTATCTTATTTACAAAAATGTGTTCATTTAAATTTATTAGATTTTAATGATCTATTAATTCTTGCACATAAGTTATTAAAGAATTATGATGAAGTTAGATCTTTTTGAAGAAGCCAATTTGATTATGTAATGGTTGATGAAAGTCAAGATATTAACCAATTACAATATGAAATCTTTGCATTATTAATTAATGATAATGCTGATTTTTTTATTGTTGGAGATCCTGATCAAACTATTTATACATGAAGAGGAGCTAATGAATCTTTACTAAGAGAAATCAAAAAGCAATTTCCTAATATTCAAATAATTATTTTAGAAAGAAATTATAGATCAACCAGCAAGATTTTAAAAGCAGCAAACTTAGTAATTAGTGAAAATCCCAATCGCTTTAAAAAAGATTTATATACAACTAATGATGATGGTAAAAAACTTGTATTAGCAAGTATGGCTGATGAATATGAAGAAGGAAGTTTTGTTGCAAGAAAAATTGAAGAATTAATTAAAAAAGAAAATGCTTCACCAAAAGATATTTGCATATTATACAGAAGTAAACATTTATCAAGAAATATTGAACAAGCATTGATTGAAAGAAATATTGCATATAAAGTAATTGGAGGATATAAATTTTATCAAAGAAAAGAAATTAAAGATTTAATTGCTTATTTAAAAGTCATTAATAATGAAGATGAATTAAGTTTAAAAAGAATTGCAAATGTTCCAAGAAGAAAGATTTCATCTGAAACTTTAAGTAAATTAGATCAATATGCTTTTAAAAATAAATGAAGTTTATATGAAGCATTTAAAAATGTGCAAGAAATTGAAGAATTAAGTAGCAATGCTAAACAAGCATGTTTAAATTTTTATAACTTAATTGAACAATTTAAACAATACAAAATTAATCATAATTTAGTGCAATTATTAAAAAAAGTATATCAAGATTCTGGATATGAAGAATACTTAAAAAATGAAGATAATGATATTAAATTAGATTATGTACAAGAATTAATTCAAGCCATGGATTTTTATATTTCTACTCATGATGAAAAAGAAATTACTTTAAATAAATATTTACAAGATATTGCTTTATTTACAAGTATTGAAGAAGAAGTTGGAACCAAAAAAAATGAAGTTTTATTAATGACTGTTCATCAAGCAAAAGGTTTGGAATGAAAATATGTATTTTTAACAAATTTTACAGATGATAATTTTCCAAGTTTAAAAGCACAAGAAGAAGAACATGGAATTGAAGAAGAAAGAAGAATTGCATATGTTGCTTTAACTAGAGCAAAAAATGAATTGTATATTACATTAAATACTGGATATAGTGCAAGAACAAACACAAAAAGAATTCCATCAAGATTTATGAATGCAATTATGCCAAACACTGAACTTTATGAATACGCAAAAGAAAATATTATTGATTTAAATAAAAAAGCAGATGTTGAATGATATGATTCAAAGAATAGAATTGATGCTAAAAACATGTATCATAATGAACAAGTTTATGATTATAAAGTTGGAGATAAAATTGTTCATACTATTTTTGGTGAAGGAAAAGTTTTAGAAGTTACTAAAAATTCTTTAAAAATTATGTTTAATAATTCTAAAACTAAGGGAATTAAAGTTTTAGATAAACAGCACAAAGCCATTAAAAGAATTATTAATTAAAAATGCATTTGTCTAAAGAAGAATTAAGAAAACATTATTTAAGTTTAAGAAGAAATCAAGATAAAAATTTAAACCTGCCGAGCCTGCTCCCTACCCTTCTCGTTAAGCTCGCCCTGCGTCTGTCCTTGCATAATCTGACGGGCATTATCGACCGTTTCTCCGTGTCGTAC
>JAFNRE010000025.1:0-5041 GCA_017385735.1 Mycoplasmataceae bacterium | reverse complement strand
ATAGTTGTTTCTGCATTAATCATCAATATTAATCCATTGTTAAAATGATTGTCTTTTAATAATTCGTTTAATGCTTTTTCATTAATTTTTTTAGCAATAATATTATTCTTTATTAAAAGATTATCTTTTATTTCTAGTCAAACTAATCCTAAAGCACCTTTATCTTTTGCTAGTTTTGTTAAGAGTTCAATATCTTCAGTTTTAGGATGAGCATCTTTAAAAAAACATGCTTGTAATGTAGTTTTGTTTGATGTTTGTAATACTTTTACATCACTATTTATGAAATATTTGCTTACATCAATAATCTTATTTTTAATTCTTAAATCAGGTTTATCAGATCCATAATCATTAATTGCATCATCATATTTAATATGTTCAAATTGTTCATCACTTAAATTAATAAGTGGTTTTAGTACATAATGCAACATGCTTTCAGTTAAATTAATAATATCTTCTTGACAAACAAAAGACATTTCCATATCTAATTGAGTAAATTCAGGCTGACGATCTAATCGCATATCTTCATCTCTAAAACATTTAGCAATTTGAAAATATCTTTGCATTCCTGCTAACATTAATAATTGTTTGTAAATTTGAGGAGATTGATCTAAAGTATAAAAAGTTCCAGGTTTTTTTCTAAAAGGAATTAAAAAACCATTTGCTCCTTCTGGTGTAATTTTCGTTAAATTAGGAGTTTCAATTTGCACAAATTCATGTTCAATTAAATATTTAGTGAAGTTAAAAATTAAATCACTTCGAAACTTCAACATCTTTTGCATGTTTGGTCTTCTTAAGTCTAAATATTTGTACTTTAATCTAATATCTTCATTAGCATCAGTAACTTCAGCAATGATTAAAGGACTTTCTTTACTTGGAATATTATAAATTTCATAATCTTTTAAAATTAATTCATATTTTCCTGTTTTTAATTCAAGATTAATATCTTTTCTTTCTACTAGTTTTCCACTAAAACTAACAACACTTTCTTTTGGCAAATGTAAGATTTTGTCAAAATCTTTAAAATCCTTGTTTACTATAACTTGTAATAAATCATATCGATCATATAAATCAATAAAAATTAATGATCCAAGTTTTCTGATTTTTCTGATTCATCCTTTTACATTAATTTCTTGATTTAAATCTTTTTCATTAATATTGCTAATTAAAGTTCTTTGCATAATTTTTTTATATCCTTCATTACATGTATTTTATTCTTTTTAAATAAGTACCAATAATTTCAAAATCTTTTGATTGATTAATTTTTATATCAGTTAAATAATTTAAAAATAATACTAATTCTAAAATTTTATCTTGTTCATTTATAATTTCATTTTCATTAATATATAGATTAATTTGCATTAATAAATTATTGATAAATGCTTGTTTATTTGTTTTATTTAAATGATCAATTTTAATCATTAAATTTAAAGTATCTTTTGTGTTATATTTAAAAATTAACACATCATAATTAAAGTAAGGTAAAACTTCAAAACTAATTTGATAATCTAAATAAGCTTTTATTTTGCTAATAGTATAATTAATGAAATCTAAAATATTTTTGGTCATAAAATATCCTTTTATTACTAATTAAATTAAATATCCATTCTATAAGAATTTAATATTTATCTTCTTTTTTTATTAAACTATTATTTCATTAATAAAGCACATTATATATAATTTTAATGAATTTATAAAGGTTTATAAAGATGCCAGAATTACCAGAAGTTACTACATTTATTAATAATATAAAAAAAGATGTTTTAAACAAAATCATTAATAATGTAATTGTTTATAATCCTAAAATTTTAAAAAATGCTAATGAAGTGTATTTTACTAATTTTTTTAAAGATGAAGTTATTAATGATATTCAAAGAAAAGGTAAATACATTATTTTTTCTTTAAGTCACAATAAGAGTTTTGTCTTACATTTAAGAATGGAAGGAAAGATTATTTTTCATCATCATGATGATAAATTATTAAATAATCATAATCTTGTTACTTGATTTTTTGCTGATAATAATGAATTAAGATATTATGATACAAGAATGTTTGGAACGATGCATATTTATGAAGGAGATGCATATTTACAAGACAAAAGTTTAAAAAAAGTTGGGCTTGAACCTTTTCAAAAAGAATTTAATGCTAAATATTTAATAAATGCAATGAAATCTCATCCTAAAAAAGCATTAAAAACACTTTTATTAGATCAATCAATTATTGCTGGAATTGGAAATATTTATGCTGATGAAATTTTGTATGCTTGCAAATTAAATCCTACTTTAACAATTAGTGAATTAAAAGAAAATGACTATGAAAATCTTGTTAAATATAGTATTAAGATTTTAAAAAATGCAATTGATAATAAAGGAACAACGATTGCTAGTTATGTAAATGATAGTAAAAATCATACTGGAAATTATCAAAATTATTTAAAAGTACATCAACAAAAAGATAAACAATGTGTGAGATGTTTAAATAAAATTAAAAAAACTGTTGTAAATGGTAGAGGAACTTATTATTGTGAAACTTGTCAAGGAAAGATTAAAACTAAAGTTTTAAATAAAAAGAAACAAAATAAGATTACAAAATAATTTTTATATGTTAATATTTTCATATTGTAAAATTTGTTTTTAATCAGTTTTAAAATCTCAGTTGAATGTATTTGGATAAGTAAGTTATGACAAAAATAAGAGCAGTAGATCTATATAAAATTATTTTTAATAATTTAAACTTTATTAATGAAACTAGTTTAACTCATTTGTATTTACCATTAATTGGTGCAAAAGCATACAAATTATATTTATGATTAAGAAGTGAATTACTTTTAGGAATTAATAGTACTGATAGTTTTGAACAAAATCATAATCGCATTTTAAATTACTTAAAACTTGATATTAATGAATTTAATGATCTAAAACAAATCTTAGAAGAATATGGATTATTAAAAACATATTATGATGATGTAAATAATCATTACTTATATTATTTGCAAAAACCTTTAGAAATAGATGAATTTAAAAATAATTTAGTTTTCATAAATAAGTTAATTAAAGCAATTGGTAAAGAAGAATATGAAAAAACTATGATGTTTTTAAAACCAGTTGTTCTTGATGGAATTTATGAAAATCTTAGTCATGAATTGTTTTTATATGATGAGAATAAAGAAGATAATGAACTAAATAATTCTCATATTTACTTATTTGATTTCAACAAATTATTTAGTGATTTAATTAAAGATAATGTCATTTTGGATTTAAATGATGATGAACATAATTTAATAGAAACTTACTTTAAATCAAAACAATTTTCATATTTAGATATTTTGAATGCAACTAAAAATTCTTTAAAAATAGTACAAAATAAAACTGGATTATATGGATTAAATATTGCTTTATTTCAAAATTTCATGAAGAATTTAAACTTAAATTATGATTCTAAAAAACAATTAGAAGTTATAGAAGCATCAAATAATTCTAAAGAAATTAGTAGTAATCAAAATAATTTAAGAAATATTGAATTATTTAAAAACTTTGATTTTGATGAAAAATCAAAAAGAGAAATTTTTGATTGATATGAAAATTATAGTTTTAATCAATTCTACAAAATTGTTATTAAAGATGAACCTAATGCTTATACATTAAAAAATATGAATGAAGTGATTAAAAAATATGGTTTTAATAACTTGATTATTAATTTAATTGCAGATTTTGTTATTTTTGAAACTAGTAAATTTAATTTAAATTATTTTAAAAAGGTTTGTCAAACGATTAATAACTTAAATTTAAAAAATGAAAATGATATTTTGAATCATTTAAGAAACTTTAAATTAGGTAATAAATTTCACAATACCAAACTAAATAATAATTTTAAAAAAGAAAATATTAATGAAATAAATGATTTTGAAAAAACTAATAATAGTAATGAAGAATTCAATTTAAGTTTATTTTTAGAACACTTAAATGACTAAGATGATTAAAAAAAATAAAAAAGAAGATAATTTAGATAGTGATACTATATTGAATTTTGATCAAAATCTTGATCAAGATTTTTTGTATAATGAACTTTTAAAATATTTTGATCATTTAGATAAAAAGGTTTTAAAACAAATCTTAAAACATAAAGACAATGCATATTTATTAAATGAACTTTTAAATGAATATAAAAATTGCATTTTAAATAATATATGTTCTAATTCTAAATATCATGAAATTCCTTATTTAGAATTAGATGCAAAAAATAATTATGTTTTAGTAATTAAAAGAGAAATTTGCAAAAAAGAATTAATTAAAAAGAATCAATTTAAGTTTAAACATTACTTTTTAATTGATGATTATCATGATAAAGAATTTCGTGATATTATCAAGGCTTTTGAATATATTAATAAAAATACTAAATCTCAATTATTAAATTATTTAAAAATGATTGTAAAAAAAATTTATGATAAACAAATTAATAAATTTAATAAATTAGCAAGTTTCTTAATTGAAAAAGAAAATGAAGAAGCATTTAAATTATTTTTTCATGAATATTTAATTTCATTAGCAAATAATAATATTTATGTAAGTTATATTGATTTAATTAATTTTTATGATGCAATTAAAAATAAATATTTAAATGATGATTCATATAATAAATATTTAAATGCTTTTTCTCATTCTGATCTAATTGTTCTAGTGAATTTAGATATTTTGCCTTATGATGAACAAGTTTGAACTAATTTATATAAATTATTATGTGAATATGAAAAACAAAATAAATATTTAATTGTAATTATTCCAGGTTTATTAAATAATATTAAAAATGCTATGAGTACAACAAGCAATAATAAATCTGCTAGTTTATATGGATTAATTCAAAAAACTTTAGAATTAATTAAAAATTTAATATATAAAAGTAATAATTAATGGTATTTATTTTTTATTTTTATATAATAAAAAGTATATTACAAAAAATTAAAGAGAAAGAATTGAAATGAATACTTTGATTCCTGCAACAGAAGCTAGTGGATTAAGTGCTGGAGATACAGCTTATGTATTGATTT
>JAFNRE010000024.1:0-3776 GCA_017385735.1 Mycoplasmataceae bacterium | reverse complement strand
AAGATTTCAAACTTCATTATAAATATTAAGCAAAGTTGCAGATAAATTTCCAGTATTTATGAAATCAATAAATCTTGCTTGATCATCAATTCTTTTTAAAACTATTGAATACTTCATTATCTTTTTTTATTATATAAAAAATGTAAATTAAATAAAAATATCTCTTGGAATTTATTTTCTTCTTTAAAAACATAAATAAAACAATGACATTAAAATAAACTAGAACACAGAATTTGAATTTAATCCTAATTTTGTGTCCTAGTTTAAAATAATATTGTTTAAATTTTAATTAAAACAGTAATAATATAATGATTTTAATCTAATATAAAAATTGTTAAATTTTCTTATATTCTAAATTAATGTAATCAAAACTGATTATATGATCTTTGATCTCTTTTAATAATTCTTCTAAGAAGAACCCATTATTTAAGTCTAACTTTTCTTTATCCAAAGCAAAAATAAACACTGTATAAAAATGTGCTTTATCTGGAGGAGTTGGTCCAGTATAGTTTGCATGTTCTAATAATTCAGATTTAGAAATAATTTTATTTTGATTATTTATTCAAGTTGCTTTAGTTCTTGAATTTTGTCCTTGAATAATATCTTTATTTAAATGAGTTGCATCATAATCAAGTTTATTATCTTTGATATTAGCAACTAATCAATGAATAAAAGGAAATCCTACTACATGTGTTGCATCATAATCAATCATATAAAGTGCATAACTTTTTGCACCTTCTACTTTATCTCATGATAATGGAAAGGATATGCTTGGATGTTTTCCATATCCACCAAAATCATTATCTAATATTCCATCTTTAATATTAATTGAATTAATATGCAGATTTTGTTGTTGCATTATTTAGTTTCTTCTTGATTTTCGTTATTATTGGTATCTGATGATTGTGATTTATTCTTATCCATTTGATCAGCAAATTGTTTCATAACTGCTTCAATTTGATCTAATTTTTGTTTTAATTCATCAAATTTCTTTTCTTCTAATAATTTTTTAATTTCATCTATTTGTGCTTGAGTTTGCTTCTTTTGGTCTTCAGGAATATTCTTACCCTCTTCAGTATTTAAAGACTTTTCAAAACTATTGATTAAAGATTCAGCTCTATATCTTGTTTCAGCTTCTTCTTTTTCTTTTTCATCTTTTTCTCTGTTTTCTTCAGCTTCTTTAATCATTCTATCAATTTCTTCTTGTTTTAAACCACTTGCATCATTGATAGTAATAGTATTTTCTTTGTTAGTTTTTAAATCTTTAGCAGTTACATTTAAAATACCATTTGCATCAATATTAAATGTAATTTGAATTTGTGGAACTCCTCTTGGAGCAGGTTCAATTCCGCCAAGTTTAAATACACCTAGAGATTTATTGTCTCTAGCCATTTTTCTTTCACCTTGAACAACATGTACATCAACTTCAGGTTGATTATCTACTGCTGTTGAAAAGATTTGAGATTTTGAAACAGGAATAGTTGTGTTTCTTGCAATAACTGTAGTTGAAATTCCACCTTCAGTTTCAATACCTAATGATAATGGAGTTACATCTAATAATAAGATGTCTTTAACATCACCAGCTAAAACTCCACCTTGAATTGCTGCACCAATAGCAACAACTTCATCAGGATTAATGGATCTATTTGGTTCTTTACCTGTAATTTTCTTTACAAGTGCTTGAACTGCAGGCATTCTTGTTGATCCACCAACTAATAAAACTTCATTAATATCTGATGCTGTCATTTTTGCATCTTTTAAAGCATTTTCAACAGGAACAATGGTTCTGTCTAATAATGGTTTAGTCATTTTTTCAAATTCAGCTCTTGTAATAGTTTTTTCAATATTAATAGGACCATTAGCACTCATTCCAATGAATGGTAATACAATTTGAGTTTCAGTAACACCAGATAATTCAATTTTTGCTTTTTCTGCAGCATCTTTTAGACGTTGCATTGCCATTTTATCTTTAGTTAAATCAGTGCTGTATTCTTTTTTAGCATAATCAACTAATCAATTAATAATAACTTCATCTCAGTCATCTCCACCTAAGTGAGTATCACCATTTGTAGCTTTAACTTCAAATGTTCCATCTGCCATATCTAAAATAGATACATCAAATGTTCCTCCCCCTAAGTCATAAACAAGAATTTTTTGTTCTTTATCTTTTTTATTTAAACCATATGCTAAAGCTGCTGCTGTTGGTTCATTAATAATTCTCATTACTTCTAAACCAGCAATTTTACCAGCATTTTTAGTTGCATTTCTTTGCGAGTCATTAAAATATGCAGGAACAGTAATAACTGCTTTATCAATTTTTCTTCCTAATTTTTTTTCTGCAAAAGCACGAATATAAGACAAGATATCAGCAGAAATTTGTTCAGGAGTGTATTCTTTACCATTAATATCAAATTTCTTATCTGTACCCATTGATCTTTTTACAGAAATAATAGTATTTGGATTAGTGATCATTTGACGCTTAGCACCATCACCAACAATAATTTGATCACCTTTGAAAGCAACAATTGATGGAGTAGTTCTTTTACCTTCTGGATTTTCAATAACTACTGGTGTTGTTCCATCCATATAAGCAACACAAGAATTTGTTGTTCCTAAGTCTATTCCTAAAATTATATCTTTCATATTTTTGTCTCCTTGTAATTTTTAAACTAACTAATTTTATATACTTTTGTATGTATATATTATATATAAAAATTAGCACTCTAATAAAAAAAGTGCTAAAAATTATAAATCTTGTTTTATTTTTGATTATTATTTTGTTTTGCATCAAGATAATTCTTACAAATTGCTGCAGCAAGAAAATAAAATTCCTTAAGATTATATCCTCTTCTTTTTCTAATATTTGATTCAGAAGTAAAAAAAAGAAAAGCTTGATAAATTAAGATAATAATCAATTCTTTTTGATACATTATCAAATCTTAATTTATGTTCTATTTCTTTTATGATTTCATTGTGATTAATTGGGATATTTTTTTCATAAAATGAATTTAAAACTTGATAATACATATTAATTAGTTCTTCATTAGTTTTAGATGAAAAAACTACCGTATCAGACAATCTATGGGTATTTGATTTACACAAAAGCATAATTGCATTGTTAAATTTATTAAAAGTACAAGAATCTATTACTTTTTCATCAATTAATTTAAAAACATTATTTGATAATAAATCATAATCTTTAAGTATTTTTCTTCAAACTAATCTTGTTATAGGATAAAAAATAAAAAGACCACCAATAGCTACTATACAAACAATAATACATGCTTGCACTAATACAATATCATTACTTTTTATACCTATATGTTCAAGATATTTATCACCAAAAATAGCAATAAATAATATTGGAGCAAGAAATAATGCAAGGAAAAATAAAACACAGCAAGGAACAGTATTATTCATTGTTTTTTCTATAAAAAAGCTCTTGAATTTTTATTATTAAATTTCTGATTAAAATCTTTTGGAAAAGCAATTTCTAAATTGTAATGCTTAAAAATATTTTTGCTACAATCTAAACATTCTTGATAAAAGTCAAAGAAAACTTTATTAGATGCTAATACCAATTTCAATCCAATCTTATTTTTTATTTAATCTTAAAATATATTCAATAAATATTATTTAATACAACTATCAACTATTTGCCTAGTTTATCATATTATTTTGAAATCTTTTTTAATTGCTTAAAATTTCTTGAAATTCAAGAAATCATTCCATCAAATCTTCAAAATACTTTAGTGTATATATTACCTTTAAATGTT
>JAFNRE010000023.1:0-3172 GCA_017385735.1 Mycoplasmataceae bacterium | reverse complement strand
CAACATGCCTCGTCAAATATTTAATTGAAAATCAAGCAATCAAATTTTTGATGAAATAAAAAAATAGGAGTAAAAAGTCTCCTATTTCCTGTATAATTTTTCCGAAATACAAGTGTTGCACTTGAACTTGCAATTCAGGAATGCAATGAATTTAAAATCATTGCATTTTTATTAATAAAGTCAATCTTTTATTTAAATAAAAAAAAGATATGTTCGAATCAAATTTTAAGTGAGACAATTTTATGAAAGGAATTTTTAGATGATGTACACAATTAACTTAAGTTTTGATAAAACAATAAAAGCTTATTCAAGAGAAAGTAAATTATATAAATACAGTAAAAAAGAAATAAAGAATATTACTGTTGGTGATATGATCACCAAATCATTAAATTCTAGTTTTAAGATCATTAATCATTCTTTGTGCAATGACAGTAAGAAACAATTGGATTATCTTGTTAATTTAATCAATAATCAAGAACTACAATTTAATATGCTTTTATTAGATTTAAGAGGATTATGACTTACTTTTGATAAAGCATTTCAAAAAGATAACGCTGAAAAATCAAAAGTTCATATTGACAATATTGAACAGTATATTAATGCATGCAAAAATAATGATTTATATAGCTGGAAGAAAGAAAATCTTGATCTAAATTTAGTCAATATATGTTTATTATTTAAATTATCTCAACCAATTCATAAAGATTTAAATGGTTTAAATACAATTGCTATTTTTTGTGATTTAAATATTCAAAAAAACGTAAATCAAAATGATATTGTTAGTAATTTAATAATTAAACGGATTGAATTATTAGAATTAAATAATGAAATAAGTAATAATAGAAGAATAAATATTGTCATTGACAATAATAATCCTAATTTTGATTATGAACCATCATTTTATGCAGACTTATGCAACTTGTCACCAATTATTTCTTTTGATAAAAAAAGTTCTGACTTGAGAAAATACTTACGATATGATGACTGAATTAACTTCATTTTTGCAATTAGGGATTATTACAAGGCAAAAAAAGAAGAAATAAGTGAAAACAACCAAATTCTTTATTTTCTTGGTGAAGATACTACTTATAACAGTAATGATGATGTTGAATGTTATTTATTGCAGAAAAAAGGTAGTAGTGCAAGCATTAACAAAAGCGAAAAATCTAAGTATTTTTTGATTAATCGTGATGATGAAGCTGATAAATATAAAATTAGTTTAAATGATTTAGAATTTGATGCATCAAACACTTTAATAAAAAAATTGGAAGATGAAATTAAATTATTAATTCAAAATATTTCAAAATTCAAAAAAGATAATGTTACTCTTGAAGAAACTATTAATAATTTAGAATTAGAAAAACAAAATTTGCAAGAAGATTTAGAAATTAAAAGTAGTAAATTAGATGAAATAAATGATAATCTGAATAAAAACAATCAAGATTTAAATAATCTTTCTTCATCACTAAAAAAATTAAATGAAAAATTACAAGTTTTGAACCAAGAACTAAGAGAAGTTGCAAAAGATAAAGTTTTAAAAGATGATGAAAGAACTAACAAAAATGAAACATTATTAAATCAAATTAAAAAAACTAAATTAGAAATTGACAAACTTAATGCTGATATTAATAATTCAGACAATTCCATAAAGGAACTTGAAAAGCAAGAAAGTATACAAAAAGAAGAAATTAAAAATGTTGAGAAAGATTTAAAAAGTTCAGAAAATTCTATTAAAAAGAACAAACAAAAGGTTTCTTCAAATGACCAAGAAATTTCTAATAATAATTCTAAATTAGAAAAATATAACAATCAAATTGAGATTCTTAAACAAGGTGAATATAATGTATCTAAAATTTCATTTGCATTTAGTGATGAAGATAATTTTAATCCACTAACTTTAAAAGATTCAGCATTAAGTGATAATTTTAAAAGTGCGAATAATTTTTATATTAATCAAGAAGATACTGGAACACTAGCAATCCTTAATCGATATGCAGATGGATTAGAGCAAATTAAATCTGGATATTACAAAAATCCATATTTATTTGCAAATTTAATTCAACCTGATAGTTTAAGAGTTAAAATAACAAAAGAAATTGATAAAACAATTCTTAATAATTATCAATTAAATCAAAATCAAGAAAATGCAGTAAGAAAAGCAATTAATATTGATAATTTCTTTTATCTGCAAGGTCCTCCAGGAACAGGAAAAACCCAAACCATTTGCGCAATTGCTAATCAATATGCGATTGAAAACAAAACGATTTTAATGACTAGTCAATCTCATGAAGCAATTAATAATTTCTTTGATCGATTAGATGAATTAAACAGAAACAATCCATTGTTAATCATGATCAAATATATTGCTAATGAAGAAATGAATGAAAGCAACAAATACAATATTGATTATGCATGGAAATGTTTTCTTATTAAGTGCATTAATGCATGCAACCCGTTAGATAGTGAAAAAGAGAAGTATTTGCAAGTTATTCATGAATTAGAAACTAATAACTTTAAAATCCCAGCTTTTATGACATCAAGTGAAGAAGAGATTGTTATTAATGATAGAAGTTTGCTTAATAATCTAACTTCCATGAATAGATTTGATGACGATTCAAAAATACAAGAAATTATTAAGTATAGTACTGAATATGAATCTAATCCTGACTTTAAAAAATTGATTGAAGCATTTAGCACACGAGCAAAAAACAAAGATACTAATAATAAAGATTTCTTAGACAAATATGATAATTTGATCAATGAATTGAATAAACAAGCTAGATTAACAAAGTTATTTGATAATTTACAAGAAATTAAAGATTACTTAAACAAAAATAACAATAACAACAAATATGTTTTATTATTTAAAAAGTGTTATTTAAATAATGACAAGGATTTAAAAAACTCTTCAAAATTTAAAGATTATATTGTTAAAAATCATTTAATTAATATTTTTGGTATTACTACTACTTCTAAAATTACTTTATCTTTACTAAAAAATAACGATACAGATTTATTTTATGATTGACCAATTGATATTGTAATTATTGATGAAATTAGTAAATCTACCACTCCAGAAATCCTTTCGAGAATAGTTTTAGCAAAAAAAGTAATTTTTGCAGGAGATTACAAACAATTACCACCAAAATCTGATTTTAATGAAGATGAATGT
>JAFNRE010000022.1:0-3336 GCA_017385735.1 Mycoplasmataceae bacterium | reverse complement strand
ATATATAAATATATATATATCTTGCATCTATTGCAAGAATTTCATATTCATGATTTTTCTTATCAAAACTCTTTGAACTTTATTATCAATTTTTATATTTGTATATTTTATTCATCATTTTAAATCTAATAATTTATAGATTATAATAAGTAAATTTATTCTTTTGTTCAGAATTTTTAGACATAAAAATAATAAAAATTTAATAATTAAGAACTATTTTAAAATTTGTATCTACAAGTTTATTTTTATTTAAATTTCATGTCTCAGATTATTTTTATTAAATTTATATTTAAAAGTACAATTTATATCTATTTAATTGATTATTTAATTTTAAATTCATATAAGATATTTATATTAATATTGCTTTAGTAATATGCATAATAAAATAGCTAAAAAAATTTTTAAAAAATTAGATAATTTATCATCTCTATATGATGATTTTTCAAACATTATAGATCGATCTAAAAAAACAAAAAAAGAGTTTGATGAAGCAACAAATATTGGTTTAGTTTTGTACAAAAAAACCCTACCATTAGTTTATAAATTAAATAAAATTGTGAATAAGATTGAATGTAGTAGATTAAAACATGCAGAAATTAATGAACTTATTTTTTTATATAAAAGATTTAAAAAAATAAGTCATAAAATTCTTCAAAATGAAAAGAAACATATTTTGTTTAAAAAAATATATGATGCAAAACAAAACACCTTTATTATTGAAAGAAACGATTTATTTATTCTACTAGTAGATTTTATTTGCAGAAATTTTACAAATATTACATTACCAGAAGATTTTGATGTAGATAAATACAGAAATGATGCTAAAAAAATTTCATTATTAACCATGTTAAATTCTACTGATTGAAGTAATTTTTTTAATAATGAAGATATTAAAAATAATATGGTTAATTTTAGCAATAAAGTTTTAAATAGTACTTGATGAAATCATGCTAAATACTATAGAAATGTTTTTGTACATCGAATTTCTTTGGATACTTTTTATTCAACAAATTATACAAATTTAAACACAAGAGTTAGAACATATTTACCAACTTTATGTTTTTTATGTATTAAATATTTTTTATTTAATTTAGCAAATGATTTAATAGATAATGATTTTAAAAATAAGCAATATAAAAAATCAATATTTTCATGATTAAAATCAAAAAAGAAAAAAGAGCTTGAATTTAATTTGTTGCAAAAAAAGGATCAAGATATTGAAATAGCAAAACAAGCAAATGCTATTTTAATTAATAATGAAAATGAAGCAAATATTACTGATAGTGAAACATCTGAAGATAAAGAAAATAATTTAGATAATTCTTCTGATTATCTTCAAGTTCAAGCAGTTCATAATAAAGAAGACTTAACACCATCTTTAGATACAAAAAATAACATATCATTTGAAGAAGCAAATCCTGAGCAAAATAGTGATTTAAATGATAATGAAGATAAAAAAGATTCAACTATCGCATCTTTAAATCATTCCTTTGATAATTATGAAAATGAAGATCTTGATGAAGTTGATGATTAAATTTGATGTAAAAAATCTCTTTTTTTAATCTTCATTAAAGATTTTGATAAATGTATTTTGTGGAATACTTACTTTTCCAAAACTCTTTAATCGCTTCTTTCCTTCTTTTTGTTGTTCTAATAATTTCTTTTTTCTACTTACATCTCCACCATAACATTTTGCTAAAACATTTTTTCTCATAGCACTAATTGTTTCTCTAGCAACGATTTTTCCACCAATTGCAGCTTGAATTGCAACTTCAAATTGATGTTTAGGAATTTCTTCTTTTAGTTTTAAACATAATTTTCTTCCTAAATCATAAGCATTTTTTCTATATACAATTGTTGCTAATGCATCAACTTTTTCATTTGCAATTAAAAAATCTAATTTAACTAAATCATTTTCTCTATATTCTAGTGGTTCATAATCCATTACAGCATAACCTTTAGAAATTGATTTTAATCTGTCAAAGAATGAATACATAATTTCTGCCATAGGAATTTCATAATTAATCTTGTAGCGATTATTATCCATAAATTCCATATTAATATATTCACCTCTTTTTTCTTTACATAATTTATTTAAATCTCCCATATACTCTTCAGGAGTAGTAATTGATAATCTCACATAAGGTTCTTTAATATTTTTAATATAATTTCTATCTGGTAAAGTTGATGGATTATCAACTTTAATTATTTCATCATTAGTTAATTGCACATCATACAAAACACTAGGTGCAGTTGAAATTAAATCAATTTTAAATTCTCTAGTAATTCTTTCTTTAATAATATCCATATGCAATAAACCTAAAAAACCACATCTCATTCCATAACCTAATGCTTGAGAAGTTTCAGGTTCATATACTAAACTAGAATCAGATAAACTGATTTTTAACATTGCTTCTTTTAAATCTTCAAATTTATTAGTATCTAAAGGATAAAGTCCACAATATACCATTGGTAATACTTTTCTATATCCAGGTAATGGTTCAATTGCACTATTTGGAATTGAAGTAATAGTATCACCAACATCAATGTCTTTAATATTTTTAATTTGTGCACTAATTCATCCAACCTCACCACATTGTAATTCATTTACAATGATTGGTTTTGGAGTATTATAGCCAATTTCATTAACAACATAAGTTGCATTAGTTTGCATAAATTTAATTTTTTGTCCGATTTTAATAGAACCATTTTTTACTCTAATAAAACAAATTACACCGCGATATTTATCATAAAATGAATCAAAAACTAATGCTCTTAATGGTTCATCATTATTTATATAAGGTGCTGGAATTTTTTTGATAACATCATTTAATAATTCAACTACACCAAATCCACTTTTAGCTGATATCAAATGTATTTCATTTTCTTTAATTCCAAATTGTTTTTGCATCATTTCAACACACATTTTTACATTAGAAGTTGGCAAATCAACTTTATTAATTGCAAATAAAATTTCTAATCCACCTTCTAATGCTAAATAAGCATTACTAATGGTTTGAGCTTGAATTCCTTTAGTTGCATCAACTAATAAAATAGCACCTTCACAAGCCGCTAAACTTCTTGAGACTTCATAAGTAAAATCAACATGCCCTGGAGTGTCTATTAAATTAAATTCATAATCTAAATTATCATACTTGTAATTTAGTCTTACAGCATTTAATTTAATAGTTATTCCTCTTTCTCTTTCAAGTTCCATATTGTCTAGAACTTGAAAAAAAGGATTGCCTTGAGGCAAGAAAAGTGGGCTGCGCAACTCAAGGCGAAAAAGCAGCAATCATCAAGGAACTCAACGAAAAAGGATACCAATTAAAGTAT
>JAFNRE010000021.1:0-5829 GCA_017385735.1 Mycoplasmataceae bacterium | reverse complement strand
TTAATCTTTTTATCTTTAAGAATATTATTAATTAAATCTGCTTTTTTTAAATTATTAAAATATTGCTTTGCTTCTTCTTTTTGTTTGGTTTGATTTAACTCAACACTCAATTTTTTTAATAAGTTAGTTCATTTAGTATAAAAAGGTTCAGGAACATATGATGTATTAAGTTCATCTTTTAAAAGATGAACTAGTTCAAATTTTTTGTCATCTTTAATTAGTTGTTGAATTTTTTTATCAAATTGTTGATAAATACTCATGTTTTATTCCCTAAAACTATTTGATGGTTCTAAATCATTAAAATTAACAGTATCTAAATATTTTTTTAAAATATCATATGAAAAATTATTTGTAAAGTAATTAACTTTAATTAATTTTTCTACCCTAGTTTTTGCATGATTAACAATATTTAAAATCAAATTTGGATAATGATATTTTTCTTGATTTTCATGAAATTCTTTTAAATCTAATTGGTGCCATTTAAAATGCTTGGAATTGATGTATTTTATGCATTTAAAATCAAGATCAAAATCTATGTATTTAATAACTCCACATTCTAATAAATATGGTGATGCTAAATTGATGTAATAAGTAATAGTTTTTTCAAAAGTATTAATTGTAATTTTGATATTAAATCATTCTTTTTCAAAGAAGAATCAACAAGTAAAACAAGAATTTTGACGATGTTTAAAACATGTACTAGAATTTTTTTTACTTGTTAAAACATACACTGATCTTGCTGCACAAAATAAATAATCTTTATTTTTATCAACTATATATAATGGTTGTCAAGTATGATAAAGTCAACCATTATATTTGTATGCTTGAATCATAGTTAAATAAAATTTTTGTTTCTTTGTATTATTTTTTTCTGACATTATACATTATTTTTTAAGAAAAATAAATTTATTACAATAATTAATTAAAATTTATCTTTTTATTTTAAGTCCTTTTTAGTATAACAAAAAAAAATTCTTGATTTAAAAAATATTATGTGCTAATAAAATGATTAAATGATAATACAAAAAATATTGGTTATATTAAGTGAGAGAAAAAATGTTTAATAAAAAGTCAGTTACAAAACAAAAAACAAAATCTTCTAACAAGAAAAAATTAGTTATTGGTTTAGCAACTGCAGGTACATTTGCATTTGCTGGGGTAATTGTTGCTGGAAGTATTGCAGCAACAAGAATTAATACCAAAACACAAAGTAAAGCTCCAGAATATGTTTCAACCAATTCAAGTTTACTAGTTAGTGGTGGTAAACCATATTCAGGTTCTTCTATTGCATTATCACCAGTAAGTTTCAATAACTCAATTTCAAATAACAATACAAGTGCAAGTTTATTTAGTTCAAAAACTAATAAACCTACAATTTTTGCTGATACTTTAGAAGCATTAAACAATATAGGAATTCAATGATTAAATGCTTATAATCAACAAAGTTTAAAAATTATTAATTATTATTTAGCACAACCTGCTACTTTTGCATCTAGTTCACTAGAATTTGCAGCACTTCAAATTGTTAATCCTAATAAAGTTCCTGTTCAATTTCAATATAAATCTAATGAAAATGCAAAAACTTCATATTTTTTCATTGAACCAGGTCAAAAAGTTTGAATATACATGCAAGATGGCAATGTTGAATATACAACAAATGCTGCTTTATCAACAAACATAATTAATAGTTTTAGTTCTATTGATAACTTATTTACAATTAATAATTTATCAAATGCATTTACTACTCAAAAGAAAAATGGACAAGTTATATATACTGCACCAAAATTGCCAGTAACAACTCCAATTGAAATATGTAAAAGTATTTTAAATGACAATGGATCAAGTATTGTTCAAAAAGACTTATATAATCTTTTTAATTTTTTTGCATGTGGAAAAGTTATTAATGCTAATGTTCAAGGAACACAAGCTCAAATTCAATTTCAAAAATTAAATGTAGATTGAGCAGGTTCTAAATTTATTCCTTCAAGTCAAAGTCCAACTGGAAAACCACAATTTATTTTAGGTGGACTTACTGGCGCTTTAACAGTTGGTATTAAAAGTCTAGGTCAATCATTAACTTTTAATATTGATAACAATCAACCAATGACTTTTAATTTAACACCAATTCTATTATGACAACAAGATGGAACAATTCAAACAAGTCCAACAATTGCTCAAAATACTATTAGTGGAACAATTTTCTCAAATTCAGAAAATCCTAATATGCCTTCTGATCCATCACAATTACATTTAGGATATGGTATTAATGCAGCAAATTCACAAAGTGATTTATCTTTATTACTTCCTAATGGTAAGAAATTCAGCATGGTAAATATTGCTTTTTCTTTCTTGTTTTATAATTTCTGAATGACTAATAGAGATATTACTAGTTCACTTAGCACTAAAAATATCACTACTCCATCAAATAGTAATGATTTAGGCTTTTCAGATGCATCTAATTTTGGTTCAGTTTATCAAAATGGAGCAACCAGTTTAAAAGGTACTAAATCCATTCCAAAATCTTGAATTAATGGTTTGCCTGTTGCAGAAACAAATAGTAATAATTCTGATACTTACCAAGAAGTTAATTCAACTGGAATTATTAATCTTGATACAGAAAGTTCTAATTTACAAGAATATATTTCAGATAATTTAAATGCTTTAATTAATAGTGAAAATCCAAATGATTTTACTGTTACTTCAAAAAATTGTCCTTCATTATACAATCAATTATTACAAAAAACTAATTTAATTAATTTAAATTCTAATTTAAAAGTTAAATCATTTAATGTTGCTGTTGAATTTGAAAATAATGTTGCAATAATCAATGTAAAAAGTGCAGCAGTTTATAATTATGCATATTACACTCATTTAAATAATGATGCTGTACAATATTCAAATATTTATTATTTAAATATAAAAGGTTCAAGTGTTCCTGTTGCAATTTATCCATTAAATAATTTAACAAACATTGCACAAATTCCATTAAATTATAATATTTATTTAAATTCAAATAAAGTAGCAACTAATTTATCTTTTGATTCGCCAATTAGTATTAACTTTGCAACAATTAATAATAATCAGTTTGTTACATCTACTAATGCAATGGATTTAATCAATAAAGATTCTTATTACAATACAAAAATTATTGATTATATTACTAAAGAATTTGGACAAATTGATTCAAATTTTAAAGATTTAAAAATTGTTAATTTAACTTACAAAGTTAATGGTAATTATATTGATATTACTTCGTTTAATGTATTAAATACAAGCAATTCATGTGTGAACTTTAATTTCTTTAATGTAAGTTATGTATTTTCTCCTTACCAAGAATTAAATATTAGTAATCATGCATTTACAATAACTGGTTTTATTTTGACATTGAATTTAAATCAAAATGTTGATGTAGCAGATAGTAATTATCCATATTTAATGTTAAACAATATTAATTTATCTGGAAATGAAAATCCAGATTCAACACACAATATTCAAATGAGACAAGCTATTTCTAATTTGATTAGTGATGGATATTTAACTGTTTTAAATTATCAAGCATGTGTAGTAACAGGTGCAAGTGGTAAAAATACATTAGAATTTAATAGTTTAGAATTGCAAAACAATTCTACTATTAATACAATTTTATTAGATCCATCTTCATCTAATCCAATCTCAGTTGCTCCAGAATCAACAATCTTTTTAAATGCAACAGGAAGCAGTGTTTATGCTAGTTTAACTGACTTTAATACAATGTTAGTACCATCTAATAAAACTATTGCTAACCAATATTTATCAAACTGTAAAACTTGATTGCAAACTTTAACAGCAAGTGATATTCAAAATGATTTTGCTAATATGGCAAATGTAACAAACAATTATGTAACTACTATGCCATCTGATGCTATTTTAAATTACTCTAATTTTGATTGTCAAATTTCTAATTATGATCCAAGTACACAAATAGCAACAATTAGTAAAATGACTTGAGATATTAATGGTGAAGCTACAAATATTCCTTTAATTGGTCATATTGGATTAAGTGTTGATTTAGATCAAACTACAGCAGTAAAATTCAAAATGATTCCAGTTATTTACTTCACATATAATGGAGTAAAAAATTCATATCCACAAATCATTGCAACAAGAAGTGATTACAAATCAATTGATGGTGTTTGAAAATATCTTGCAGTTTCTACAAATTTAAATTATGATTTTGTTCCAAACATGCAAGATGCAACTAACATCAGATATGGATATTATTTAGAACCAGTAGATGGTAGTTGTCAATTTGCTGGAAGTGGTTTATCATTAAAATTAACTGGAGCAGATGCTACTTTTAAACCTGCTTTAAATATTTCATATGCATTTAATGAATCAGTAATGTTTAATCACTGAAATAATAATAGAATTACTCCAATTTCATCATCTAATGAAGCACCTTATGGATCTTATGTTCAAACAGCAGTAGCAAAACCAGTAACTGTAAATTCATATATTATTAATCCTTTTGGTGCACAAGATATTAATATTGGTCAAGTTAGTTTGAGCAATTATGGAATTAATAACTTTGTTCAATTATCAAATTACTTAACAAATTCCAGTAATTATTCAAGCATTGCTAGTTTATTACAATTACCATATTCATTAACTATCACAAATATAAACATTGGTGGATTTGATGGAATTGGTGAATTAACAATTAATAATCCAACTAATATTACATATAAACTTGTTGAAAATATTAATAATAGATATTATGCTTACTTTATTCTTCCAAATGCAGATGGTCAAGAAATCTTATTTGGAGAAAACAGTTTGATTAATGTTCAAAATTTCTATCAAAATGTATCAGGTTCAGCAACATATAATTTAACTTCATTAGTAAATAGTGGAAATTCAGGAGCAGTTAATTATTACAATACTACAAAGAATGTAGCTTGATTTGATCAAAGATATATGTATCCATTACTATTTAGCAGTAACTCACATGATACATACTATAAATTTAATTTTAGTGATATAGGTTCTCAATATACATATACAATGGACAGTCCATCTTGAACAAGTTATATTGATTGAGCAAACACTCCTCATCCATCAATGACATTTCAAATGATTTGAGTTGCACAAATATTAGGATTTGATTCTGCTATTCAACAAGAATTTGATGGATATAAAATTTATCTAAACAACTCAAATGGTCAAGTAGTTATTTCAAGTATTGAAGTTAATAATATGTGAATTAGTGGATTAGATTTAACTATTAATCCAGGTTCTGACTTTATGTTAAATTAAAATAGATATAATTTATGGATAATAAAAATCAAGTAGTTAAAAATAATCTTATTGAAAATAAAGAAGAATTAAATGAAGAAACTTCTAAGTCTTTAAGATTAAAAAAAGTTATTAAAGAGAAATTAAGTAAATTTGAATCTAAATATGATAAATTGAAAATATTTCAACAAAAACCACACATTCATTTTGAAATTTTATTAATTGGATTTATTTTTACAATCATCTTTTTAATTTTTGGAATGGTATTATTGTTTAGTCCTGATTTTATAACAAAAGGATATGCAATCCCACAAGAACAGTTTTTTAGTTCAAGCGTTGGAATAACAAGTTATGATGATCCATCTAATTTCATAAAAACATATGGATTTAATTTTGGTTTATATCATTACATTTTTCAAATAGAACCTGTACAAGGAAGTTCAATTACTGCATTGATTAATAATCATGATGGAATTGCTAGAATTTTAGGTACTTTTATTGGTCCAGAGTTAAATTGATATGGAATATGTTATGTAATTTTTGAATGCTTTATTT
>JAFNRE010000020.1:0-4052 GCA_017385735.1 Mycoplasmataceae bacterium | reverse complement strand
TTTAAAAGTAATTTATTTAAAGCAATAATTTCACAACAAACAAGTAATAACACTGTTATCAATGATATTAATAATACAACTTCATATCCTTTAAAATTTGAAATACTTTATAACAATGTTCCATTTACTTTACAACCTACAACAGTTCATTGAACAATTAATGGTAAACAATTATTGCAAACTAATTCATCATTAAGTCCAAATTTAGTTATGGGAACAAATAATATTAGTGCTGTAGTTGAAGATTTACCAACTTTTTTTGGAATTAATAAGAATTCTTTAACTGCTAATTTAACAATTAATTATGCACAAATCCAAATCACAACACCAAATCTTAAAAATAATGGAGTATCAGTAAATTATGGTAGTTCAATTTCACTAAGCGCAGTTCGCTCTTCTCTTCAAACATTAGTTAGTGCTGGAATTAATTTAAGTAATGTTTCATATCAATGATATGAAAATAATGAACCTATAAAAGATGAAACAAAACCAGATTTAACTCTTAAAGTTACAACTAATGCAACTTATTATTTAAAAACTACATACATTATTAATAATCAAATGTATTCATTAACTTCAAACTCTATAATTATTAGTCCAATAATACCAAATCAAATAAAAGCAAATATTACAAGTACTAATAGTAAAGCTGTTGCTAATACTTTAAATATTTATAATCAATCACAACAAACTCAAACATTAACACTTAGTTTTAGTAATGTTAATACCAGTAATTTAACTGGATTAAATGTTGAATGATTAGTAAATAACAAAGTAGTTCAATCAGGTACAAGTTTAAGTTTTAATCATACTTATAATATTGGAACAAATGATGTTACAGTAAATGTAACTTATACTTTAAATGGAAAAACCATAACATTAACAAATATTGCAAGTTTTATTATTAATTACTATAGTTTAAATATTGAAACAAACAGTAATAGTATTTCATATGGTTCAAATGTTGATACTTTAAATATTTCATATGAACAAGATAGTGTTTATGAAAATGCATCATATCAATGAGAAATAAATGGACAATTTGTTGGTAACAAGTCAAACATAAGACCAACAGCATTGCCTTCTTATAATATTCAACAAACTACAACATTTAATTTAGTTGTATCAAATTCAAGTGACTCAAGTGATCAAACAATTACTTCAAATTCTATTACAATAACTCCAACAAATACTTCATCAATATCTGCATCATTAAACACTACATATGGAAATAATAATACTCTTGATGTTTATAGTAATGTAACTGGTACAACTCCAAGTTCATATAAGTTTAATATAGAATTAGAACAAGATGAAAAACAATACACTGGTACTTTAAATAATGCAACTATCACTTGATATTTAAATGGCAACAAGTTAAGTACAACAGTAGGAAGTACTTTGAGTTATGAATTAAATATTAATGAATTAACAACAAGTACAAATACATTAAAAGCATCAATTCAATTAGTTGGAATTACTACACCTATTACTGCAAGTTATACTATTAATTATTCACAATTAAATATTAATAGTTCAACATTTTTTTATGGTAATAATGGAACTTTAAGTCTTAATGAATCAAGCTTTGGTTCTTTAATTCATACACCTTATTATTTTTGACAAGTTGAAGGATCTAATAATTCTTGAAATACAGTATCAACTAGTACTTCAAGTTCATCATATAATGTAAGCAATTTAACTTCATCAAAAACTTATAGAGTAATTGTTGCTAATACAGATTCATTATCATCTGCAAGCATTAAACTTTATAGTAATACAATTGAAGTTTCACCAACTGAATTAAGTGATTTAAACTATAACATTGATGTTAATAATCAAACTATTGATCCTTCAAATACTTATAATACAAATCAAACAAATTCAAATTATATTTTTAGTTTAAGTAATATAAAAGATATAGCAGGTAATATCAATAATACAAATGCTACAGGAACTTTAACTTGATCTATTAATAATGTTGCTGATGGTAAAATAATTGAAACAAAAACAATCAATTTGACAAATTCTTCAGAACAAAATTGAACAGATTTTACTTATAGTTTTAGTAATTATGGTACTTATATAATACAAGCAAAATTAGCAATTAATAATATAGGTTCACAATTAACAAAAACCACCAATTTTAATTTCCAAATAAATGTTGTTAATTTTACTACAAGTTATAGTACAAAAAATTATGCAACAATTTGATTAGATTCACAATTAAATTCTTGAATTGGTCAACAAAATAATACTACCTGAAATAATTTTGTTAATCAATATACACTTGGATATCAATTGAATGCAAATGGTACAGATTTTGATAATTGTGTAGCATATTTTCAACAAATGCCTACAGATGATTCTACAGGTGGATATGAATTTCTTACTATTCAAGCAATTTCAAATAAACCAATTACAGTAAATACTTGAAATGGTAGTTCATTTGAATTAGATAGTAAAATAAATACTATTCCAGCAGGAAGTTTATTTACATGAACTTTACCATATGAATTAAATTCATTAACAGTATCTAATAATCAAATTAGTATTGCAATGTATCCTTATTCAAATTGACTTAATACTTATTCTGGTACTGAAACCATTGCTACACCATTTGGTTTATCAATTGGTACAATCTCAAATCCAACAGCAATTTCAAATGATGGACAATATACTCAAGCAACAAATGGAGTGATTGGTATTGAATATGGTTATAGTTATGGAAGTCCTTATGAAGCTCCTTCAAGTTTAACTGCAAATTTAACATCAACTAATATTGTTTATTCTGATTTAAGTAATTCAAACAATACAATAACTATTTCAAATAAACAAGCAATTACATTTAAAAGTATTATTAATACAAATAGTTCTTATTCAGGTAGTATTTCTTTTAATGTTAGTGATGAAGATAATAAGAATATTGGTATGTATGAATACAATAATATTAGTAATAAATCAACAAATCCATCATACACATACTTCTTTTATGCTCCTGGAAAATATGAAATTACTTTTGAATATACAATAAATGAACCTGTAAGTGAAACTATTGTTCAAACATATTATGTAATTTATAATGAAATTTCTATTACAGCATCAACAAATAATCCTTTATTAGGTACATTAGATACTTTAAGCATTAATACTTCTAAGATTTATTCAACTTATAGTGATTCAGATGTTACATATCAATGATTCAGAATTACTAATAATACAAAAACTGCAATTGAAGATGCTAATAGTTCATCATATGTTGTTAATATCAACAATATTAATAATACTTATGAATACCAATTAGAAATGACACTTGATGGAATTGTTTATACAAGTAATATCATTACTTTATCTGTAAATCCAAATATTAATCCAGTATGTAATATTACAAATACAAATACTTCAACTTCAAACAATGAAATCAATGTAAGTTCACAAACATCTGAAAACTTTAATTTATCAATAACTTGTGATGGTAAAACTTATAATGCAAATAATGATAGTTTATTAAGTAATGTAAGTATTGTATGAAGTGTTAATGATGTAGTTCAATCTAATGCAACAAATTGAAACTTTAGTTATGATATTTTATATACTGGAACTTATAAGATTAGTGCAACCATTACTTTTACTTTATTTGGTAAACAATTTATGCTTACTTCATCAAATCCAATTACGATTAATTCAACAGTTGAAAGTATTAGTTTAAATACAACTTACAATGAAAATAACTATATTGAAGTATTTACTAAAGATCAATTAAATTCATGAGTTGGAATTGTAAATAATAATACTTGAAGTGATTTTATTAAACAATATACAGATGGATATCAACTTAATGCAACTGCTTCAGACTTTGTAAATTGTGAAGTTTATTTTGCACCAATGCCAAGTGATGATAGTTATGGTTCACAACAATTTTTAACAATTAGAGCAACTTCCATAAATCCAATTAGTGTTAATGTATGAAACACTAACAATAATGCATTTGAATTAGATTCAAGTATCACACCAATTCCTGCAGGAAGTATATTTACTTGAACTTTACCTTA
>JAFNRE010000019.1:0-7216 GCA_017385735.1 Mycoplasmataceae bacterium | reverse complement strand
CAATTGCTGATTATATTTATTACTACAACAATGTACGTATTCAAAAGAAATTGAACTGGATGACACCAGTTCAATATAAAAGTCAATTATAATAAAAAAGCACAAAATTTGAACTTTTGTCCAAATTTCATATCCAAGTTTAACTAGTTATTTTTTGAATAATTTAGTTTCTTTTATTCTTAATGGAAATTTTATAACTGTTCTTTTATTATGATTTTTATCATATTCATAATCAAAAAAGTAATTACCACAAAGTTCTACTTCTCCTCTGTAGTAATATTGATTATCTTTATATGATTCAAATAAATAAAGTTTAACTCCATTTACTTTAGAATTATTTAAAGTTTTATTTTGTGCATATTCTATAGATTGATCTCCAACTTTTCCCATTCCTGTAAAATTTAAAGTCCCATCTTTTGTTCATTTATCTTGATAAATATTATTAAAGCAAATATTTACTAAAACTAAAGCATTGTGTTTCTTTGATCTTCTCATTCCACCGACATTACTGCAACAAAAAGCACTTATAATATCCATATTGGAATAGAAATTATCTATAATAAGATCATTTATTGTAAAAATATGATCAATTTCATTCGAAAAATTAGTAATTAAATATTCAGAAACTTCATTTTTAGGAATAATTTTATATTCTTTTAAAAAACTGAGATTTTTAAAAGAATTATTTTCTTGTTTATATTTATCAAAATATTGAATCATATTTCCTGTATATTTAATACCAGAAATAGTATTAAATAAAAACAATACTTTTCTGTAAAATGTATCATAGAAATTATTTTGTTTGCAAATATTAACTGCTTGTTTAAAGTTATTAATAATAAATTGTGCACCTTTATCCATAATAAAAATCATTATTATGAATTATCGCACAACATATGATCTTAAATTCATTTATTATATATTTTTGAATTAGTTTAATTTATATTAAATAAACCTGCAAGTTTAACAATAATTGAATTTTAAAGTTTTTAATAAACTAAAATGGAAAGAATTGTTCTGCTAATTTTTGTAATCCAATTTTATCATTTATGTATTTTAATAATTTTATATAAGAATCATTTGATTTTAAATAATTTGTTTCAGTTACAGTACTTGATATTGGATCATTTTTATAAGATAAATACCCATATTGAACAAGAATATCAAATAATTGAAATAATTTATTTTGTAGTTCATAAATATCAATATGAAAATTGTAAATGTGATCAAATGAAACATCATCAGCAAAAAACTCTTGTAAATTATTTTCATATTTATAAAATTTATCAGAATTCAATTTAGAAACTAGTTCATCTACATTTATTGTTTTATTTGCAATTCTACTTAATAAACTAACTAAAGAAATAATCAAAGTTCTAGCATTTTTAGCATATGAAAAACTTGTTTTAGTTTTATCAAATGTTTTTAAATATTGCTTATATGCATCTTCTATTTTAAGAATTTGTTCAATAATTCTAGCGTGGTTTTTTAATAAGTTTAGATCATTAGGAAAACATAAATTGTAATAATTTTTTGACTTAGAAAAAACCATTTTTTTATTACTTCTTCCATATCCTGGCATTTGTAATAATGATGCCATTAATATTTGCCCTGATTTATCAATTGTTGTTGAATCATAATAATTAGAATAAATATGTTTCTTTGGGCCTCTTTTAGTAATGTATTCAACTCCAATATCACTCAAATACTTCTTTAATAATAATTGTTCATTTCTAGTAGAATACAAATCATACTCTTTAATTGGTTTTTGAGAATTGCTTGCTTTAGCAATTTCATTTAAGCCGATTTTAATATTAGATAAATTTTTAGAAGCGATGATTTTACAAACTAAATAAAAATCATTTTCTTTTTTTGCAAATTTTGAAATTAAATATGTTGTTTGTCCACCATTAACAATAGAAAAATTAAACAATTTTATTTTTAATTCATCTGTAATTTCTTCATATCTATTACAAACTATTGTTATTCCATTATTTAAATACCAAAATGATTGTGGATAATTTTCAATTGTAGTTTTAATTTCTGCATCAATATTTTTATTTTTTATATAATTGCGTATATTTGCTTCTAATAATTTATTTTCATACTTATCATATAATTCTTTTAAAGAATATGCAGATAAATTAACAATAATTGCATTATCTGAGTGTTTTAAAGTATTATTAGATTCAATTTTAATAAAATCACTAGTTATAAAATTGTTTTGGTATTGTTCTTCATTAAGCATCTCATTTGTTATTTGATCACTTAACTGAATATCACAAAATCAATCTTTACAATCTTTTGTAAAAAAATCAAAATATTCTTTAACTTTACCAATATCAATATGATTATTATCATTTATAACATAAGGATATAAAAAAGTAAATTGAACAATCCCAGAATTTGAATATTCTTCAAATATATCAATAATTTGTTGTGATAAATCTTCTTTACCATTTTCATATTTTTTTTGTAAATTTTTAAATCAATCTACAGTGTTTCTAATATCTATATAAATTTGTTCTTGACTACAATTACAAGAATTATTAATTTTTCCTATTACTAAATCAATTTTTTCTTCGCTTGATAATGTCTGAGTGAACATGAAATTAATAGGTGCATTTTCTTCACTAGAAATAATATAATCAGCAATTTTAGAAATATCATTACTGTTCTTAAAATCAAAATATTGTTTATATAAAATATATGAAATAAATACAAAAAAATCAGATTTATCATGTAAAAAGATATTAGAATTCTTAAATTCATTTATCTTATTTTGAATAACTAAAGCAATTTCATTACTATTCATAATTATTAAAACCTTATGATCTTTCATTAATTTTATATTAAATGTAGATTTTAAATACACTAAGATATGATATTTTGTGTAATCTAAAATCATTTTTATATTTAATTTAGAATAAAATTTGCGAATTTATGTAAAAGTTATATTTGAAGTTTTATATATAACAAATTAATCTATCAAGATTTTAATAAAATTAATAATGTATGTTTTAAAACTTATTTTTTTATTAAGGTAGGATATTAATTTCTTATGAACAATGTATTGCCAAAACATTTTAGATTCATTGATTTATTTGCTGGTATTGGTGGATTTCATCAAGCTATGAAGCAAGTTGGTGGAAAATGTGTATATGCTATTGAAATAAATAAAGAAACTGCAGAAACATATATAGATAACTACCAATTTTCAAATGTTTTAGGTGATATAGTAAATGTTGATGTAAAAACAATACCAGATCATGATGTATTATGTGCTGGATTTCCTTGCCAACCATTTTCAAAAGCAGGAAAACAAAAGGGTTTTCAAGATAAAAGAGGAACACTTTTTTTTAATATTATTGATATTTTAAAAGATCAAATGACTAGAAAATATGGTGGAGTTAAATTTTTAATTCTTGAAAATGTTAGAAATTTAATATCACACAACAAACATAAAACATGAACTTTAATGAAACAAGAACTAATTAAAATTGGATATAATGTTATAGAAAATCCACTGATAGTAAGTCCACATGATTATGGTATTCCGCAATTAAGAGAAAGAGCAATAATATTAGCTGTAAAAAAAGATTTATTTAATAAAACATTAAAACTATCTATTGAAAGAAAGAAAAGAAATTCAACTAATATGAATACAATTCTTATAAATAATAAAAATAATGAATATGATTTATCAAAATATAGAATCAGTAAATATCAAGAAAAAATATTGATAATGTGAGATGAATTTATTAAAGGAATAAATGAAAAAATTATTGGGTTTCCTATATGAGCAGATTGATTTAAAAATAAAAATATCTCTTCTAAATTTCCAAAATGAAAATTAGAATTTATTAATAAAAATAAACAGCTTTATAAAAATAATAAGAAATTTATTGATAAATGATTAATTAAGTATAAAAATTTAAAAGATATTCAGCCAACTGAACGAAAATTTGAATGACAAGTACAAGGAAAACTTAATTCAGTTTTTGATGGAATAATTCAGTTTCGCCCTTCTGGTATAAGAGTAAAATTGCCAACTGAGTTTCCTGCTTTAGTAGCAATGGTACATGTTCCAATTATAGGTAAAGAAAAAAGATACATTACACCACGTGAAGCTGCTAATTTACAAAGTTTTCCATCAGACTTCAAGATTCCACAAAATGATACATTAGCATATAAACAATTTGGAAATGCAGTAAATGTAAAAGTTATTAAAAATGTTTTTAAAACATTTATTGAATACATAAAAGAAAGAAGATAAAAAATGATTGATGAAAAATTAAATATCCAACCACAAGCAGCAATTTTAGGAGCATTTTCGAGATTAAGTTATAAGCCAGAATATGCTATTGCTGAATTTGTTGATAATTCAACTGCTTCTTTTCTTGGACACAAAGAACTTCTAAAAGAATGTGGTGTTAATAAAGTTACTATTTGAATTGAATATGATCACTATCAAAATACTTTAACAATAACTGATGATGCATATGGAATGAACTTAGAAGACTTCAAAAGAGCATTGTTGCTTGAACAAGAACCAGATCATTTAAATGGAAGAAATGAATTTGGTATGGGTTTAAAAACTGCTGCATCATGATTTGGTAATTATTGAACTGTACAAACAACAAGACTTAATTCAAAAGAAGAATATACAGCAACTATTGACATTGAAGAACTAAAAAAATCAGGATCTAATTTTATTGATATTCATACTAATTTAACAAATGAAAATGAACATGGTACTAAAATTATAATTAAAAAATTAACAAAGAAGATTTCTCCTAAAGCTAAGAAAAAAGTTATTGAGCTTTTAACAAGTATTTATAGAAGAGATTTAAAAAGCAAAGAAATAGAAATCTATTTTGATGGTATTAGATTAGTTCCAGAAGAATTAGAACCCTTATACTATTCCAACAAAACATGAAAAAAAGAACTTGATTTTCAATTTTTATTTGAAAATAAAACTTATCATGTTACTGGATTTATTGGAATTTTAAAAAAAGGAGGATATCCAAAAGCAGGATTATCTTTATTTAGATACAATAGAATTGTTCTAGGTGGAATTGGACAAAAATATAAACCCACTTTGATATTTGGCCAGCCACAAAGTCAGATATCATTAAAGCTTTATGGTGAATTAAATATGGAAGATTTTCCAGTCAATCAAGCAAAAGATGGTTTTATTTGAGATGATGGATTAGAAGAAGCATTTTTAGAAAAGTTAAAGCATGAAATTAAAGAATATATACAAATTGCTGAAATATCTAAAAAAGATAGAATAGAAAATGAAACTATTAATAAAAGTAATTCTGATGAAATAAAAGAAAAAGTTTCTAAAGAATTAAATGAAATAATTTTAGATGAACAAAACTGTGATAAGTCTAATTATGTAGATTTAAGTAGATTAGATGATGTTGAATTATATGAATATAATCAAAATAAACAAAATAGTTTAATTGAACATAAAGAATCTGAATTAAGAACTTATAACATTAAGATTGATAAAGTAAATAATCAACAAATTTCTGTAAAATGAGAATTAACAAATAATAGTTCATGAGTTAATTATGATGAAAAACACTCAATCATAACTATTAATTTAAATCATTCTTTTTTCAAACCATATATTGAAGATAAAGAATTTCAGAAGAAAATGGAATTATTTGTTATTGGATTAATAATCGCAGAAAATTTAACAGAAAAAACAACATATAATTTGGAACACATTGAAGGAATGATGAGAAGAAAAATTTTGCATGAAAATATTAATTCAATTTTAATGAAAATTAGTGAAACAAAAAATAACAAATAATTAGGAAAAAATGTTATGGAACTTAATAATGAAGCCAAAGAAGGATTTTTTGTTGATAAAGTATTTAATAAACAAAAAAATAAATATGGTGAAAATCAAGCATTAAAAATTAAAAGTCGTATTAAAGAAATTTTTAATTCATGTGAAGACTTAATGAATTCACATGATGATAATAAGAATGTATTATTAATAGGAAAAGTTCAATCTGGCAAAACATCAAATCTTGAAATGATAAGTGCTTTTGCATTTGATAATAAATATCAATGTGCAATTATTTATGGTGGATATGATAACAGTTTACTGAAGCAAACATGCAATCGTTTTAAAGAAACATTTGATATTAAGGATGTAAATCAAATTGAAAGTAATACTGCAGAATTATTTTCTACAAATGATATTAATGAAAATGATATTAATAATTTAGATGAAACTATTATTAAAAAATTAGTTCTAAAAAACAAACCTTTTTTTCTTATATCAATGAAAAGACCTGCTGCAATGAATAAAATTGTAAAAATATTAAATTATATTCAAAAATTTAATATTAAAACTTTTATAATTGATGATGAATGTGATCAAGCAAGTTTAAACACGAAATTTCGCAAAAATGAAGAATCTCCTACCTATAGCACAATTGTTGAAATGAAAAATCTCTTAAATAATCCTTTATATTTAGCAGTTACAGCTACACCATATGCTAATGTGCTATTAAGTGATATATCAGAACTAATACCTAATAAATTATTTTTAATTCATCCAGGAGATGGATATACTGGGGCAGATTTTTTTCATTTAGATGATGAAAAAATAATAATCCTAAGTAAAAAAGACGTAGAACAATTAGATGAAGATAAAATACCAAAATCATTACATGACGCAATTTTTTATTTTTTATTAACAAGTGTAGTTATAAAAATTAAATTAAATAAACAAGATAATTATACTGACATGATAATTAATACTAATAGAAAAAACGAAAATCAAAATGAATTGTATAAACAAATCAATCAAATAATAAATACTTTAAAAGATAATTTTTCAGATTATATTAGTGATTTTAAGGAAATATATAGATTATATTTTAAAAAAGATATTGTAGAAAAATACTCATTTGATAGGATTAAAGAAGAACTAAAAGATGTAATAGATGATACTCACATAGTATTACAAAATAGTCAAGGAAAAGAAACTATGACAAATTTAAAATACTATTTTCATAAAATTTATATAGGAAGCGATTTATTGCAAAGAGGACTAACATTTAGTAATTTAATAACAACATATTTTACAATATCTCCAAAAATAACTAATATAGATACAACAATTCAAAGAGCAAGATGATTTGGATATAGAAGTGAATATATTGATTTTTGTAAAATATTTACCACT
>JAFNRE010000018.1:0-3118 GCA_017385735.1 Mycoplasmataceae bacterium | reverse complement strand
TGTTACAACTAATGGAAAAATTAGAGCGCTGGATCCTAGAGAATCATTAAGACTAATGGGTTTTACTGATGATTTTAAAATTGTTGTTTCTAAAAGACAATCATATAAACAATCTGGAAATTCTATAGTTGTAGATGTGCTTATAGCTATTATGAAAGAAATTTTAAAAGCTACTGGAGATGAACTGTATGGAAAGAATTAAACCAAAAAAAGTTAAATATAATACTATAAGTTTATTTTCTGGTATTGGTGGGTTAGATCTTGGATTAATTTATAATGGTTTTAATATTATTTGAGCAAATGATTTTGATAAATATGCTTGTGAAACATATAAAAAAAATGTTTCACAAAATATTGTGTGTGGTGATATAAAAATTGAAAAAAATAATATACCTAAACATGACGTTTTAATTGGTGGTTTTCCATGTCAACCTTTTAGTGTACTAGGAAAATTAAAAGGATTTGAAGATGAAGAACGTGGTTCACTATTTTTTGTGATAAAAGAAATTCTAAAAGAATATAAAACAAAGGTAGTTATATTAGAAAATGTGAAAAATATAATAAATCATGATAATGGAAAAACATTTAAAAAAATAATCGATGAACTACGATTACTTGGGTATGTTACATTCCATCATATTTTCAATAGTGCTGATTATGGAGTTCCTCAAAGAAGAAATAGATGTTATATTGTTGGCTTTTTAGCAGAATATTTTTATACTCCAGATTTTATTTTTCCTAAAAAACAACCATTAAAAATTACTACTCAAGATTTGCTTGATACTGACGTACCAGAAAAATATTTTTTATCTAAAAAAATTGTTAAAACTATTTTAGGTGAAGGTACAAAAAAATATATTGTTAAGCCAACTATTGATTTACCAATATCAAAAACGTTAACAGCTACAATGTCCAAAATGCATAGAGCAAGCCAAGATAATTATGTTACTGATGTAAAAAATTACAATAAATACTGCAATAATAATAAAGTATCATTAAGAAAATTGACACCAAATGAATGTAGAAAACTTCAAGGTTTTCCATCTGATTGGATTCAAGTTGTTTCTGATTGTCAAGCATACAAACAATTTGGAAATGCTGTAACAGTAAATGTTAGTTATTTCTTAGCTAAAGAAGTCATGAAATATATTAATGCTAATAAAAAAAATAATTGATAATAAAAATATACAACTTCGACATATTATTTGAACAAAAATTCAAATTTAATGTTTTTTATTATAATTGATTTTATATTGAACTGGAGTCTTTCAGTTGAATATTTTTGAATTCTTACATTATTGTAATAATGAATGAAAATAGCAATTTCATTTTTCAATTGCTTTAATGATATCCTTTTAGTACATAAATTATATATAAACTCAGTTTTTAAAAATCCTAAATCAAAATTAAACTACTCTATTATCCAACAAATTTACAATTTTAGACATATACTAGGTTCAATTAAATTATTTCAATACTTTAATGAATTCAAAAAATGAATTGCATAAATCATATTCAGAATGAACTATAGAATTTTGTGTTTATTTTCGATTGAATAAAGTGATTAAATAACTAATTAGAACATTATCAATAAATAATTTGTACCTTAAAATTTGAAATACTCTCAAAATTTTTGTATTTTTTATAAATCAATTTTTTGATGAATTAGTTATTTTGTGTATTTTGCATATTTAAGTTTATTTAATTAAATTTTATACATATATTATAAGTTGCAAGCATAAAACAGTTTGTCTAACTAAATAAACATGCATCATAATCAATTCATTCTATTTCATCTTTTTTTGAGTTTTCTTCAAAACTTTTAAGAATTTGATCTATATATTTCTTATCTATTGGATTAGTGTCAAAAATAAATACTTCTTCTTCAGTTGGATTAAAGAATTCTTCAAATTGTTTTTCTGAAAACATAATATATTTTGTTGTATTAACAATATAATCTTGTTCTACAATAACTTTTGAATCAAGATTACCACCAACTAGAATTATTTTTGGATACTTAATCAAAACACCTTTATTTTGTTTAAGCAATATATCATCTTTTTTTGAAAATTCATTTAATGCAAAAAATACACGTTTATCTTTTATTATTCCATAATACATTAAATAAAATGTAGGTCATTTTAATATATTAGCAATTTCTTCAAGACACATTTCTATATCTAATATGGGTCTTCATTTTCAATTTTCGTAATTATCTGTCATTATGTCTATATTTTAAAATATATGAAAAGAAACGTTTTATTAAATTCTAAAAAATAATAAATTTAATAACACAAATAAATTTTTATCATTAAAGTTCAACATATATTCATAAAAAAACTGTTTTTTATATAATTTAATCAATATATTTAATATGTTGTTTAATTAAATAAATAAGGAAAAGATTTTTTTATGAATAAACTTTTAGATAAATATGATTTTTGTAGTATTGAAAAACAAATCATTGAATACTGAAAAAACAATCATTTAGCACAACCTAATTTTAAAGATGCTAATAATTTTACAATTGTAATCCCACCTCCAAACGTTACAGGACATTTACATTTAGGACATGCATGAGATGGAGTTATTCAAGATGCAATTATTAGATATAAAAGATTACAGCATTTTAATTCAATATGAATTCCAGGAACTGATCATGCTGGAATTGCTACTCAAGTTAAATTTGAAAAATATTTAAAAGAACAAAATCTTACTAAAGATTCTTTAGGAAAAGACAAATTCTTAAAAGAAATTTATAAATGAAAAAACTTACAATCACAATTCATTCATACCCAATGAGATGAAATGGGATTTTTGTTAGACTATACTAAAGAAAGATTTACTTTAGATGAACAAGCAAGTAAAGCAGTTTTAAATAGTTTTATTAAGTTATATAAAGAAGGATTAATTTATCAAGGATATAAATTAGTTAATTGAGATAGTACTTTAAAAACAGCAATTAGTGATATAGAAGTTATATATAAAGAAACAAATAGTAAGTTTTATTACATTAATTATGATGTAATTAATGATAAAAAAGAAATTGTTGATCATTTATTAGTAGCAACAACTAGACCAGAAACCATGTTTGGAGATGTTTGTTTAGTAATTAATC
>JAFNRE010000017.1:0-5212 GCA_017385735.1 Mycoplasmataceae bacterium | reverse complement strand
TTTATAAATTAAAAAATCATGCATATGTCTTACAAAATCTAAATCTAAATAATCATCTCCATCAAGAAATAATACATACTCTCCTTTAATATAATCAATTGCTTTCATTCTTGAAGCAAAAATTTGCATATTTTGTTCATTACTTACTAATTGAATTCTTTTATCAAATTCTGTATATTTTTCATATATTGCTCAAGTTTGTTTGCTTGTTGAATGATCATCTAAAATTAAGATTTGTAAATTTTTGTAAGTTTGATAAATAACAGATAAAATTGCTTTTTCAATATATCTTTTATTATTGAAATTATTAATAATTACTGTAATTAATGCTAAATCTTTAGACATTTTTAGAAAAATATATAAATATTTTAATTTAATATGAATATATCATAAAGTGAAATTTCAAGATTTGTATATTTCAAATAATGATATTCATTCATATGATTTTTAATTAATTTCATATAAAAATAAAAATGCACATATTTTAAGAACTTTTATTCAAATATATAGTTAATAGTTTATTTTATTTTTTTAAACAGTGTATATTTTTTAAAATTTTGCTTATGTTGCAAAATGATATTTCATATATAATGGTAATGTTATTGCTTTTGATTCGTTCAACTACAATAATCCATACTGTTATCTTTCTTTTAATCAGAAGAAATAACATTTAAACAAGAAGGAACAATATGGAAAAGCAAAAAAAAGAAAAAATAGCACTTCGTTCTTTAGTTATAGGACTTAGTGCATTATCAATCATAAGTATTAGTGCCACAAATGCAATAGAAAACAATAGACCAAATACTTATACTTTTGTTAAATGAAACAAAGATTCAAATTCTACTAATACTGATTTAAAAACAATTAATACTAAATATGAGAATATGAATAGTATTGTTAACTTATTTTTGAAAAAAAATAAATTTAATGAAAATTCAGAACTTTTTGAATCAATACTTAATAGTGAAATTAATAAAATAAAAAATTCAAAACAATATTTAAATTCTTTAATAAATAAAAAACTCAATCACAATGAATTTATTTTAGTTAATGCTTTATTAAATAAATTAAAAAATGAATTATCAAGCAAAAAATCTTTAAATAAAGATGAACCTACTATAAAGGTTGAAAATAGTAATAATGGTATGAAAGAAGATAAATATTGTAATTTTTATCTTGTAGTTCAACGTCCTGGTAGTGGTTACTGAGCTGGCGGTGTCTACCATGCTCTATGATATACTCCACAAAGATATAATAATTCACAAAATTATAATCAATCAACATCTAATAGTAATAATTCAAGTATTTGAAATAATAATGTTGATGACGAAAGTACAAAACAAATATTACAAAATACTATAAATAATTTACAAAATCTTTCAAATTCATTAAATACACAAGAAGATGTTATTATGGGAATTGGTGGTTCCATAGCATTAGTATTAGCAATATTAGGAGTTTTTGATTTTGGCACAACAGCTGCAATAGCTATAGCAATTGCAACAGTATTTAATACAGTTATATCTGGTGCATTTGGCCAAGTTATAAATTCTTTAAACAGTTTAGTACAACAAATTCAAAGTACATTAAATACTGATGATGATTTAACAGTTTTATCAAGTAGTTTAACTCAAACATATAAGTTAATACAATTGTGTATTAGTCAATTAAACAATGCTATTAATAATTTAAAAAGTTATACATGAGTTGTTGGTGTAAATAATGCAATTCAGAAATTAAATAGTTCAATAAATCAACTTCAAAGTATTTCTGGACAAATATCAACTGAGATTAGTTCACTTTAAAAAAGGAATAATATAAGTGTTTAAATGAGTAAAAATAATTTTTAAAAAAGATGACAAAAATAAACCATTTAATAAAAAATGAAAAAATATTGTTTTTTGGATTATGGGATTTTCTGGTTTTGGAATTTCAGTTTTAGGTTTATGTTTTAGTAATACATCAAACAATATTGTAGTAAATAATTATACTTATTCTGATAGTAAAACTACTAACAATAAATTAATAAATAATCAATCATTAAATAGTAATAAAAATATTGTTGAAATTAAAAAAATAGATCATAAAGATAAATATTATTTTAAAAACTTACAAACTTCTTTACTTTTAAGTAATGAGTATGATTTAATTACTAATTATTGAATAAATCCAATACAAACTAATAATTTATTTATTGAAAATAATCAATTAATTCAAACAGATAATCAATTTACTCAAATTATTATAAACTCAACATTTGAAATAGATGATTTTATAAAAAATCTTCAAATACAAAAAGATGCTTTGGGTGCAGCAGGACTTATTATTTCACTATTTTTATGTGTTTTAACATTCTTAAATTTGAATATTGCAATATTTTGTTTTGGTTTTATTTTGGGACTTACTGGTATATCATGTGCAATAAGTTCAGTTGTTTTAGATTCATTTGTAAGAACTTTTAATGAAATGAATAAAAAAATTTGTCAAAAATATATCAATATTTCGTATTTATTGCCATGATTAGATGTACAAAAAACAATATCATGTTTTAAAGAAATTATACCTTTATTTTTAAACTTAAAATTAGAATTAAAAAAACATATAAATTTAATTGGAACTAAACAAGCATTTCAACAAATTGATAAGAATATTACATCACTTCAAAAAATTATTAATGATTTAAATTCTAATGATTAATTATTTTTTATTAAAGTAAGCAAGCAATAATTCTGTGTGGAATAAGATAAAGAAGTAATATATATATGAAAAAAATTATAAGAGTATTAGCAGGTAGTTTTTTAGCAACTACAGTGGTAACAACAGCAATAGTTGCACCAATTAAAGTTACTAAAAATAATAGCAATTTATCAATAATATCCAGTAATACTAATAAACTAAATATAACTATTATTAATCAAGATAAAATTAAAACTAATGAAAATACAAATATAAATTCAATTTTATTATCACAAGTTTCTAAAAGCAAAATAGATAATATGATTAATAATTATTTTGGTTTTAATTCATCTAATAAAGTTAATAAAAATCAAAGTAAAAATATCACAAATATAATTAATAATTCTTTTATTAAAAAAGATTTATGTAAAAACATAAAATTCTTGCATGATTCCATATTAAATTTAAAAAATAAAGATCAAATAATTTTAGATAAAACAAAACAATCAATTCATAAGTTGTATATTAAACAACATTTAGATACAGTATTTATACAAAAATCTGAATTTTCAAAAGTTCATAATTTATCCAAAAAAGGACAATACACTAATTTCCGTGTTTGTTATGGTAGTGGTCTTGTTGGTGGTGAAGCATCATCTAATGAAAACTTTCAAACTAATTCATACAATAATCAAGAATCTAATACCAACACTGTATCATCATTTACTAGTTTCAATCCATTAATTTTAACTCTAAATATTTATTTAGATCCTACCAGTGTATCAAATGTTATAAACTTATTAAATTATATTAAAAGTAAAGTTTTTGAAACAATTAGCACTGTAGGAGATGCTGAATCTTTACTTGGTCAATATTTGCAAGAAAATATAGAAGATCCAGAAATTGCTGCAGCAGGAGTAATAATAAAGATATTTGGATGAATATTAAAAATTCTTGATTGCATTGGAGTTGCAATAATAAATTCAATATTAAATACTTTATATCAAGCACAAGAAGATAATGAAGGAGCAACTATACACTTATTTTGTGGATGGATATATGTGGGCACTTCATTAGGAGAAGATATGTGATAAAAAATATAAATAAAACTGAATTAAAAACACAATTAATAATTTCTATTATATCTTTACTTCTAATTATAGTAATAACGATTTTGATGCTATTACCACATCATTGCATAATTTGAATGTTTGATTCTAAAGGATTTAATCCAGAATATATTTTGACGATCGTGTTTAATATAATATTAATAGCTTGCTATATAATAAATTTTATAATTGGTTTTATTATTGATTCAAAGCAAAATAAATTATTAATAAGTATTAAAATAAGTTCATGATTATTTTTGACATCAGCAGTTAATTGAATTTTCATATTATGATTTTTTAAAATTTATAAAGATAAAAAAGATGATGATATTAAGAATGATTTCAATCTAATGAATAAATTAAAAAGAGATTTATTATTATTAATATTTTTTTGTTCTATTATTTCCATTATCTTATTATCAACTGGAGAGTTAAGAAAAGTATGTAGAATTAGTACTTTGTCATTAACATTAATTTATTTTAGTTTAAACATTTGATCAATATGTTTGATCAGTACAATTTCTTATATTGTTTTATATAAATGAAATAAGAATAATAAAATTGGTTTTTTATTTATATTGTTTATCCTTCCAGAATTATCTCCATTTTTCTTTTTAGTAAAAAACAAAACATTAAACGCTGAGCAATAAAACAAGAATATGAAATTTGACAAAAATCAAATTTCATTTTTATTATATAGATTATTTCTGTACTTTGATAGTAGTATTCAATTTAATTTTCGGTAACTATATACAATTATACACTAAGATATTTTTGAATTATTCTCATATCTAGACATAACTATCATAAAATTAGAATATGTATACACTAGATAAAAAACAAATTAGATCAATAATAGAATTAGTACAAAAATTCCCAACGGAAGATGAATGCTATGAATTATTAGAAAAAATTCACTGAAACAGGAAAGTTGTAAGCCCTTATGATAAAAATTCAAAAGTGTATAAATGCAAAGATCATAAGTATCATTGTAAAAAGACAGGAAAGTATTTTAATGTAAAAACAAATACTTTGTTTGAATCTTCTAAAATAAAGCTTCAATTATGATTTTTTGCTATATGACTTATAACTTCTCACAAAAAAGGAATATCTTCATTACAACTATCAAAAGATATATGTGTAACTCAAAAAACAGCATGGTTTATGTTGCAAAGAATTAGAAGATGTTTTAAGTTCCAAAACAATAATATTTTAGATAATGATGTGGAAATTGATGAAACTTATATAGGTGGAAAAAATAGAAACAAACATATTAAAACAAGAACGAAAAATTCTCAAGGTAGGAGTACAAAAAACAAAGTTCCTGTTTTAGGCATGGTTGAAAGAAATGGAAAATTAAATGCAATAATAGTTACAAACACTCAATCAGAAATACTAACAAAAGAAATTTTAAATAATGTTAAATA
>JAFNRE010000016.1:0-5741 GCA_017385735.1 Mycoplasmataceae bacterium | reverse complement strand
TGGATTAATATTTACATTACTATAAGTATTTGCATTAGTATTTCTAATATTTTTTGGACTTATTACAGGATTTAATAAATTATCTTTTCATTGTTGAATTAATAAATAAATTCTTGATAATTCATTTGCACTATATTGCAATTCATTAGTCATATTTAAAGTTAAGACATTTGATTCTTGACCTGAAATATTACTAAAATATTTCTTGTAATTAGTGCTGTTAATGTCTGCAAGAATATAAGAATTTAATTGGGAACTGTATTTTGAATATAAAGTTTTACTTGTTCCTGGGATCTTAGTTAATAAAATATTATCAATATTTTGTAAGGTGATTAAGTTATAATTTTTTGTTAAACTTCCAGCATGAGGAATTGTTGAAGAATTAAAACTTATATAGTTATTTGAGCCAATAATTTGATATAAAGATTGTGCAAATCCTTGGAAGTTATTATTAAAAGTTGTTAATAAATTTCTAATAACATTATGACAACTTATTGTATATAAGTTACTTGGAATGACATTTTGTAAATTTGGTCATTGTTGATTTAATCAATATAAACTGTATAAGTTATTGCAAAAAGCTACAAAAGCTGCTTTGTTTGTTCATCACAAATATTGATCATTTGTATTAGTAATAATATTACTTAAATTAACTCTATTGTTTAAATCAATATTTAAATATGGATGACCATTAGTAATTGCTAATTTTGCAGTTTTATAATCAAAGTTATTACCTGCATTAATAAATTCATCATTATTATTGTTAGTTGGTATTACACCTGCAACAGGAGTATAAGCATAATAAGTTCTTGATAAATCACTACTACTGGTTCTATTTTGTACAACATTATTAGTTTCTTGTTGTTGTATAAAATCAAGATTCATTAAATTAGAACTATCATAAAAAGTATTTACTGAGACATATGAATTAAATAAACTAGTACTTGTTTCATTAGCAAAAACTAAATTTAATCCATAATAGTAATTTGTAGCATCATTAACAACTTTACTATAAACATATGGCTGAATATTAACACTTGCTAATCCTGATAGTTTTAAAGCAAGCAAATAATTTTTTGCAGCAGTTTTAGCTTCTTGTTGAGTATTTGATAAACTGTGAATATCATTGCTATTATTAGCAAAATTAACACTGATTTCAGTGCTTTGAGTATATTCAGTTGATCTATTATTACTCATTTGATTTGGAATATAACAAAATGAAGTTATTAAGCCAATAATAGTTAAAGGAAAGAAAATTCAAAACAATAAATAATATAATCACTTATTCTTTTTATTTTTGAATTTTTTAAAAAATCTATTCATGAATATTAATATTATAAATAATATTATATTTTTTAAAAGTATGAAATATTATTTTGAAAAAAGATTTAACTTATTAAACTATAAGATTTTAGGAATAGATGAAGTTGGAAGAGGCAATCTTGCAGGAGAAATGGTTGTTTGTGGATGCATATTAAACATTAACAAACTTGATAAAAAGATAATAGATCAAATTGATGATTCTAAAAAACTAACTAAAAATAACAGAGAAAAATTATATAAATATTTAATAAAAAACTGTATTTATCATTATGAAGTTATTCCAGTATCAATAATCAATAAACTAGGTCCTAAGAAGGCTAGTTTATATGGAATGAATAAAATTATTGAAGAATTAGAAGATAATGTTGATTTAATTTTGGTTGATTATGAAAAACCAAAATCAAATAAAAAATGTTTGAGTTTAATTCATGGAGATCAAATTTCATTAAATATTGCTAGTGCTAGTATTATTGCAAAATATATTAAAGATGAATTAATTAAAAAATTTTGTTTATGTCATCCATTATATAAAGAATATGACTTTATAAATAATAGTGGGTATGGTACTAAGAAACACTTAGAAGCAATTAAGAAATTTGGAATTATTCAAAACTATCACAGATTAAATTATAAACCAGTAAAAAATAGTACCAAGATTAATAAAACTTATAATAATAAGTAATTATTAATCAACAAATAAATATATGAATAAGAAAATTTTAATTATTGAAAATAGACCTGATTATGGATTAGGTGGAGTAGAAAACTATAATACAATTTTACTTAATATTTTAAAAACTAATTTTAGTAATGTCATTGTTCATAAAGCATGTTTATTAGATATTTTTAATAATATGCAAAATAAAAAAATACCTGATGAAATATTTCATATAAAAGGTACAGAAGCATTAACAAGAAATGAAAATAAAATTGCTTTTAAATTAAAAATTGGATTCCATATCAAGAAATTTCGTAAATTAATCTATAAACTTGAAAATCAATTTCATTATGATTTGATAATTGATTCAACAATTACTTATTATGAAAAATTTAAAAATAAGAATAATTTTATTTGAATTCAACATGTTACACCTGAATTTTATGAAATGAAACATTTAAAAGGATTTAATAAGTATCTAAATTTAACTTCTATGAAATTATTTGGAATGAAAAATCCAATTCAAAATTATAACAATATTGTTTTATATGACAAGTATAATTTGCAATATCTAAAAACTATAAGAAATGATAATTTTAATTACAACTTAATTAATCTATCAAATAAAGAAGAAATTTTAGATTTAAATTGAGATTTTATTAAAGATAGAAAAAGAATCATTTATTTTGGAAGAATTGAAAATGGTCAAAAAAATATTGATGAATTAATAGCAATTAATGAAAAGTTACATTTAATTGATTTTTATGGAAAAGGTGATAAAAAACTAATTGCTAAATTAGGGCAAAGTTATAAAGGCAATTTAGAACATCAAGATATTAATAAAATTGTTCAAAAATATAAATTTTGTATTTTATTAAGCAAATATGAAGGATATTCATATTCATTAGTTGAATCTTTAAGTAATGGTTTACCATTAATACTATCTAATACTTATCAAAGTGCTAAATTCTTAATAGATAAAGAAAAAAATGGATTATTAATCCAAAAAGAATGAAATATTGATAAAATTTGTGAAGAAATTCTTAAATTATATAATTCAAGTGAAGAACAATACTTAAAACTAGTAAATAATTCTTATGAATTTGCAAAAAATAATTTAGATCATGACTTATTTATAAATAAATGATCAAATATTTTTAAAAAATACTTAAATTAAAAAATAAAGGTATTTAATTACCTTTATTTTTCTACTTATAAACTTTAAATTTAAAATTTTAAATTATTTAACAAAGTTGTACATACTTCTTAACATTGAAGCTTGACCTTTATTGTTTCTATCTGTTGTTCCAGCAACATCTAAATGAATATAGTCAATTCCATCTGTAAAGAATTTTAAAAATTCAGCAGCTCTACTTGATCCACCTTGTGGTTTACTTACACTGTTAGAAATATCAGCAATGTCTGATTTTAGCATGTCTAAGAAATCTTTGTGGAAAGGCATTCTTCAAACTAGTTCACCTGCTTCTTTTGCAGCTAGTTCATATTTTTGTCAAGAATTGTCTTTTGTACATCAAACACCTGTAAAAGTATCACCTAAAGCATAAATCATTGCTCCAGTTAATGTTGAAATATCAATTAATCTATTAACTTTTAATTCTTCTTTTAGATCTTTTACAGCATAAGCAATAGTATCGGCCATAATTAATCTACCTTCAGCATCAGTATTGTCAATTTCAACATATTTTCCACTATATGATTGTCAAATATCATCTGGGTGTTGTGCATTTGGACCAATTTCATTAGCAACCATAGCACCTAAAGCAACAACATTTGTTTTTACTTTATTCTTTGCTAATGCTAATACTGTTCCCATAACTGTTGCAGCACCACTCATATCAAACTTCATTCATCTCATGTGAGGAGCTGGTTTTAAATCATATCCACCTGAGTCAAAGCAAACACCTTTTCCAACTAAAGCAGTTGTTGGTTTATCTTTTCCTTCTGCAATATATCTTGCTTCAATTAAATAAGGTTCATCATTGCTTCCAGCATTAACTCCTAAAAGCAAATTCATACCTTTCTTTTCTAATCATTTCTTATCATGAACAATGATTTCTACACCCTTAACATCTTTAAATGCTTCTTTAATTTCTTCAACAAAATTAAAAGATCTCATTAAGTTGATTGGCATGTCTTGAAGTCTTCTTACAAAGATTGATGTATCAGCAATAACTTTTGCTTCTTCTAATTCTTGTTTATATTTCTTTTCATCAATAACTAGATTGTGTTGAAATAATTCAGTTTTTTTTGTTTTGCATTCAAATGGAATATTTTCACCATAATAAATTGCATTAACAATCATATTTACTAAATCTTTTTCAGCAATATCAAAATTACTAAAAGATTCAAAATCAATTGAATATGATTCTTTACTACTTAATAAGAAGTTTTGTAATGCATTAACAAAATCTCCTGATAACATATCATTGCTTAAAACAATATATTGAATGTTGCTATCTTTATCTTTGTATGTTTTAAATAATTCTTTATTTTTAGAATCTTTTACATCTTTTATATTAATAGCTTTAAAAGGAGTAAAAGTTTTTTTACTATTAATTGTCATTTGAAATTAACCCTTTCATATTACAGTTATTTTAATTATATTCATTTAATATTAAAAGTTTTATTATATTAAATTAAAATACATAAAAAAATCTTCAATAAGTACAAAAAAACAATATATATAAAAAAACTATTAGTTTTATAACTAATAGTTAATTTGTTTTTAAGCAATAAAATTAAGTTCTCTATGTTTAATTCTTTGTTTGAACCAACCCTTTTTATTATGTGTTGAATCAACGCCTCATAGTGCACCTTTTGCATAAATAACAACTAATGATATAAAGAATTTTAAAAATGTATGAATTCTATTTACTAAATAATATACATAGAAATTATCATAGTTTGTATAGTATAAACCAATTAATGCTAAGGAGTTAATTAATTGAATTAATGAATCAGCAAAAATAATAAATTTACTTCCACCAGATAAAAGAATGTAATAAGTCATTGCTACTGATGTATCAAACAATACTGCTAATGCATAAATAAGTTCCATATTAAATGCATCGCTTCATAATTGTTTATAAGTTCCTAAAGCAACTTTCTTACCATGATATACAAAGTAATAAAAGTTATTAGGATCAGAAGTTGAATAAATTAACTCATTAATAAAACTTCCATAAATAATAATGATAATTGCAATAAATAAACCAAATAAAATTGATCAATTAGTTAAAATAGTAGAATTGTGGAATGCTGTTTGTTTATCACCAAAACCAATGTAGTATCCAACAAAATATTGAGGTAATAAACTAAATCCACTATAAATAGTAAAAATATATGTTGATATTAATGAAACATTAGCAAGAATTAATTTATAATACTCTTTAGCCATGTGTAAATTTAATTTTGCATCATGTGTTGGTGGAATACCATTTCAACCATTTCAATATCCATGATAATTAGTTCCATAAACCATTAAAATCAAATTTAAAACAGCATAGAAAATTTGATCTAATAAGATTACTCAAGCAAGAATAAAAATTTGTTTTAATAAAATTGCACTTACGCTAAAACCTGTTTGAAAAAATAATAAATCTCTTTCATAATCAGTATATTCTTCTTTAGTAGTTGAGTGAACTAAATAATTTTTTGGAAATTGTTGAACTCTTTTTCTTGTTGCTATTTGATAATCTTTACTAAAACGATTAATTCCATTTCAAAAATAAATAAAAAT
>JAFNRE010000148.1:0-4580 GCA_017385735.1 Mycoplasmataceae bacterium | reverse complement strand
TTAAATAAGTTTTCTTCTTCATTAAAAATTTGTTGTTTATATTCTTTAAGTAATTCATTAAATTGTTTATTTTCTTCATTTTTTAATTTATTATTAAAAAAATTAGTTTTGTATTGTTTATTTAAATAATTTATTGCATCAGTTTTTAATAAGTTACTTAAATTTAAAATGAAATAATCATTTATATTAATATCAATCAAATTAATTAATCAACTTAATTGATTTAATAAATTGAAGTTATTAAAATTTAATACTGAATAATATTGTTCATTAACTTTAAACCAATTTTTCTTATAGAGATTTTGTTTATTATATACATTAAGATTTAATTTCTTTTGTACTATTTCTAATTCAAATTCAGTAACATCATAAATATCAAATAGATTTTGATTAATAAGATTTAGTGCTGTTTCATTTTTATAAATAATAAATATTTCTTTTTCATAAGTTGTATCATTTAATTCATTTATTAATTGTTGATGATTACTTAAAAATTCTTTTAATTGATCATGTTTTATTTTTATTATGTAATCATGATATTTTTTTAACAATTCATTTTTATTAAGAATCATTAGATGAATTTCATGAATACTATTAATTTGTTTTATCTGAAAATAATTTTCAAAATAACTATTTAAAGATTTGATTTTAATTTTTTTTAAATAAAAACTAGTTTTATTTCAAACTAACTGATCATTATTTATTTCATATTCAATATTTTTTGTAAATTTTTCATTTTTAAAAAATTTTTTTAGAAAATGAAATTTGATAATTAAGTTTATTTGATTATAAAGATTTTTCTTATTTATTTTGATTAAAACACTTAATAAGATAAACAGTAATATCAAATCAAAAATTACTTTAAATGTTAAGAAGTTGTGAACAAAAAGCATAATTGTGATGATAATGATAAGTAATATTAAAATAATTAAAATTTCATATCAAGTATAAATAAAGAAAATAAAGTTTTGATTTTGAGTATTTTTTAAAGGTTTTAGAATCTGCCTTCTTTTTTCTTGTCTTTCCATTTCTGCTCCTTCATTCTAATCTTCTTAAATTTCTTATCTAAAGATTTATCAATAAAATTATTTGTATGAACAGTTATTTTTTTACTCATTTTTCCAAATAAAAGTTTGCTTACTTTATCATTAACATTTTTAATAAAATTATGAGTTTTATTAGATGCCATAAATGCTTCAAACCCGGTAGTTAAAACTGGCATTTTTCTTTTTAAAATATCATTTTGTGTAATTTCTATAAAATTTCTTGAATTGTTACTGCTAGCATTATTTTCAACTTGAAGTTTATTTCATTTTTTATTTTGAAAAAATCTGTTTAATAATGGTCAAGATTTTGCTGAAGTTTTTAAAGACATTAAATCACTTAAAACATAAACTAAACTTTCATTTGCTTCAAACACACCAAGAATAGTATTTACACTAAAGAAACTTGCATTTAAAATACTAATTGCACAAATTACATCAACAATCATTTCATTTAAAGTTTTATTTAATCAATTATTGTTAATAGCATCATTAATTTCTGGATAAACTAGAATACTTGTTTGAAAAACTAAACTAATTAATAATAAAGAAAAGAATTTTAAGAAAGTGATTTTTAATCATTTATGAAAATAATAATTTCTTTCATCAAAATTAGATAAAAACACAAAAGGTGTAATTAAAAATAAGATAATTAGTTCAGTAACTCTTTTAATTTCTAAAATACAATACAAAAATAAAATTACTAAAACTGCAATACTAAAAATGATTGCAACTAAAACATTTCAATTTAAACTAAAAAAGTTTGGAGTTGCTGATATTACATATGAATTGTTTCCAGTAATACTCAAAATATCATAAATTAGATTAAATTGATAAATATCTCCTAAATGCGGTAATAAAGAATTTAAAGAATCTGGTAATTTGAACAATAAATTATTAATCATAGAACCATTAAAAAAGTTAATGTAAGTACTTACAAAATTCTTAATTGCATCTAATTGTTTATAATTTAAATTTTTTAGATCTAAATTAATATTAATTAGATTATTATTAAAAGCATTTAGTGTTGAAATATCATTTAATAATGAATTTCTAATATCTAAATTATTTGCATTAGGTTTTAAGTTATAAATTAACTGTGAAATTTCACTAAATAGATTTTGTTTATATAAGACAAAGTTTTCATAATTTGTAATATTTGCTAATAAATTATCATAATAAAAACTATTAGTATTAAGCTTTAAAGTATTTAATTGTAATAGTTCTTTATTAAAAGTTGCATTATTAATAATTGTTAATATTTGCTGTTTAATTTGATTATAATTAAGATCACAATTAGCAATATTTGCATTATTTAAATAAGTTAAATTTTTCTTAAAACCAAACATGTTAAAAATGATGCTTGTTAATAATAAAAGCATACTAAATATAATTGGTAGTAATGGATAAATTAATAAAGTAATAATTAGTCATTTAATAGTAGTTATAAAGTTTAATTTCGTATCTTTAATAACATAAGTTTTAATGATGTTAAATAATAAAAAGAAGAAAAAGATAACAATGCTTATACTTATACAAGCAATATAAATAATAAAGATTTGTGAATGATTAAAATTATTACTAATACTTAAATTATTAAAAGCAATATCAAAGATATTTTTTCCTAAATTAGTAGTAATAATTACAATAAAAATTCAATAAAAATATTTAATTATAAATAGTAAAGGCAACAAGATGATTTCATACAAGATATATCCAGTAATATGTCAAATAAGTTGATTATTACTTAATAAATAAAAAATCATTAATTGTTTCCTTTTAAAGTATCACTTTTAATAATAGGAGCAATCACATCAATAATAATTCCTATAATGACAAATAAAAATAAAAAGCATACAAATGCAATTATTCTTTTTAAATAAATCTTCTTATAATATTTAATTTCTTCATCATTACTAGCATGATAAATTCTTCAAAACATTAAACCTGTATAATAAATTAAAGAAATTACCATAATTGCTATACAAATTCCATAAATTGCATTAATTATTAATGAAATTTGTTGTGCATTGTGTAAACTTAAATTGGGTATTAAACTAATTAATAAATTGCTAATATTCATCTCATATATAAACACGAATAAAAAAGATAATGGTGGGAAGAAAAATGCAATTTCTTAAAAAAATCAGTTTAATTGTTTTTATAGTTACATTTTTAATCAATTTATTTGTTTTATTATTTGACAAAACTTTTTTTAAAGTTCTTTATTTAACACTTTTTCATCAAAATCATGATTTTTATTATGAATGATATATGATTTTATTTTTTTGTTGTTTAATAATTTGTCTTATTAGTTTTTTAATATTTTTATATACATTTATTTTTAAAAAAAGAAAAAATATAAATAATAAAAAAGGACATGAATACAAATAATGTTTTGTATTTAATATTTTTTGCTATAATTTTAAAATATTGTGTAAACATAATTTTGAGGTAAAAAAATAAATGGAATTAGATAATAATGTTGAATCAGCTGTTAAATTAGAAGAAGAAAACAAAGAAGCTGCAAAAGTTGAAGGAGTTAATACTGACTCTTTAGATACAAATTCAACAATAAATGGTCTTGAACTTAGAAAATTAGTAGGTTCACAAGTTTTATTAGATGCAGGCATACAAGTTGGAATGTCAACAAAGCGTTGAAATCCAAAAATGAAGCCTTTTATCTATAAGAAGAGAGTAAATCCTTATAATAATAGTGCTAATTATGTAATAGATTTAACAAAAATTGTTGTATTCTTAAATCAAGCATATAAATTTTTAAGTCAAATTGCAAAAAATGGTGGATCCATTCTTTTTGTTGGCACAAAGAAAAATAATCTTATTAAAGAACTTATTAAAGAAGAAGCAAAAAGAACTCAATCACATTATATAGTTCAAAGATGATTAGGTGGAACTTTAACTAATTTTAGAACATTAAGCAATTCAATCAAAAGATTAAATGAAATCGTTGCTTTACAAAAATTTGGTGAAATTGATAAATATACTAAAAAAGAACAAATTGGAATCTTAAGAGAAACTGAAAGATTAAATAAATTTGTTGGTGGTATTAGAATGATGAATTCTTTACCAGATGTTTTAGTTGTAATTGATCCAGTTGCTGATCAAAATGCAATTAAAGAAGCAAAAAAGATGCATATTCCAGTAATTGCTTTGGCAAATACAAATGCAGATCCATCAAACATTGATTTTATTATCCCATGCAACAATGTTTCAATAAGATCATTAACCTTAATAATTACCATTTTAGCAGATGCTATTGCTGAAGCTAGAAATGAAGAATTAAAATTTGTTGGTAAACAAGATAATGAAATTGTTCTACCAGAAATTCAAAAAAAGCCAGTAAATCAAACAGTTGAAAATATGGTTAATCACAAGAATTTCTCTAAACAAGAACAAAAAACTGAAAACAAAAATTCATAAAAATATTACTTTTTTAATTAAATAAAAGAAAATTAAAGTATAGATTAATAAATTAAAAGGAAGAAAGTAATGCAAGTAGATAAAAAGACATTAGTT
>JAFNRE010000015.1:0-10494 GCA_017385735.1 Mycoplasmataceae bacterium | reverse complement strand
ATTTTACCTAGTGATATTGAAGTTTTTGATTTTAAAAAACATCAAAATTTTTTTAATGCAAGATTTGATTGTAAAAAAAGAAGTTATGAATATTTAATTCAATTAAAACCACATAATCTTTTTTTAAGAAATTATGTATATCAATATGATAAACAACTGAATTTATTAAAATTTAAAAAAGCAAGCAAAATCTTTTTAGGAACCCATGACTTTTTAAGTTACAGTACTAGCGACAAAATAGATACTGTTAGAACAATCTTTGAATTTAAGATTAAAAAAATTGAACAAAATTTAATCAAAATAACAATCAGTGCTAATGGATTTTTAAGAAGTCAAATTAGAATGATGATAAGTTCATTATTAAGATTTTGTGAAGATAAATTAACTTTAAATGATTTAAATAATTATTTATTAAATCCTAAAAAAGGATCAAGTCACTTAAAAATAGCAGCACAAGGACTTTATTTTAAAAAAGCAATTTATTAAACCTTTATAAAATAATATATAATATTTAACATAATTTATACACAAGGATAAGTTGTTAATAATTTAAGGAGAAAATATAAATGCCTACAATTGCTCAATTAGTAAGAAAAGAACGTAAGCAAAAAAACAAAAAATCAAAATCACCAGCTTTATTAAAAAATTGAAATACTTTAAATAAAGAAACAAAAGACTGTGCTTCTCCATTTAAAAGAGGAGTTTGTACCCGTGTAGGAACCATGACACCTAAAAAACCTAACTCTGCATTAAGAAAATATGCAAAGGTTACTTTGACAAATCAACAAGAAGTTTTAGCATATATTCCAGGAGAAGGACACAATTTACAAGAACACAGTGTTGTTTTAGTAAGAGGTGGAAGAGTAAAAGACTTACCAGGGGTTCGTTACCATATTGTTAGAGGAACTTTAGATACTGCTGGAGTAGAAAATAGAAAGCAACAAAGAAGTTCTTATGGTGCTAAGAAAGATAAAAATCAAGCAGCTAAAAACTAATAATTAAGGAGAAATATTATGAGAAAATTAAAACCAGAAAAAAGAAAAATTTTACCAGATCCAGTATATAACTCAAGATTAGTTGCTAAGACCATAAACATGCTAATGTATGAAGGTAAAAAGGGACTAGCACAAAATATTTTATATGGTGCTTTTATTAAAATTGGTGAAAAAACCAAGAAAGATCCATTAGAAATTTTTAATAAAGCATTAGATAATATCATGCCTTCAATTGAATTAAAAGTAAGAAGAATTGCTGGAGCTAACTATCAAGTTCCAACTGAAGTATCTCCAGAAAGAAGAGTTGCTTTAGGTTTAAGATGATTAATTCTTTATTCAAGATTAAGAAATGAAAAAGGTATGCAAAATAAATTAGTTGCTGAAATTATTGATGCATCTAATGGTGTTGGTGCAAGTGTAAAGAAAAAAGAAGATACACACAAAATGGCTGAAGCAAACAAGGCTTTTGCTTACTTAAGATTTTAATTAAAGAAAGAATAAAAAAGAAGATATGGCTAGAGAAATTGAACTAGAAAATATTAGAAATTTTGGAATCATGGCTCACATTGATGCTGGTAAAACCACAACAAGTGAACGTATCTTATTTCATGGAGGAAAAACCCATAAAATTGGTGAAGTTCATGAAGGTGAAGCAACAATGGACTGAATGGTTCAAGAAAAAGAAAGAGGAATTACTATTACTGCTGCTGCAACTACAGTTGTTTGAAATGGTTGCAGATTAAACTTAATTGACACACCAGGACACGTGGACTTTACAGTTGAAGTTGAAAGATCATTAAGAGTTTTAGATGGTGCTGTTACTGTATTAGATGCTCAAAATGGAGTAGAACCTCAAACTGAAACTGTATGAAGACAAGCAACTAAATATGAAGTTCCAAGAATTGTTTTTGTAAACAAGATGGATAAAGTTGGAGCAGATTTCTTATTTTCTTTAAAAACTTTACATACTGCTTTAGATGCTAATGCAGTTGCTATTCAATTACCAATTGGAGCAGAAAATGATTTCCAAGGAACAATTGATTTAGTTACAATGAAAGCAAGAATCTATGATGGTGAAGCTCATGAAAACTTTAAAGAAGTTGAAATTCCACAAGACATGCTTGAATTAGCAAAAGAACACAGAACAAAATTATTAGAAGAAATTGTAAACTTTGATGATGAAGCAATGAATAAATATCTTGCTGGAGAAGAATTAAGTGTTGCTGAAATTAAAAGATGTATCAGAGAAGGTGTTAAAACTGCAAAATTCTACCCAGTATTGTGTGGTTCATCATTTAAAAATAAAGGTGTTAAGGCTTTATTAGATGCTGTTGTTGATTATTTGCCATCTCCAAAAGATGTACCAAGTGTAGTTGGATTTACTCCACAAAATCAACAAGTTGAAATTCATACTGATGATTCACATCCATTTTGTGCTTTAGCATTTAAAGTAGCAACAGATCCTTTTGTTGGTAGATTAACATTTATTAGAGTATATTCAGGTTCTTTGAAAAAAGGAAGTTATATATTAAATTCAACTAAAGATACTAAAGAAAGAGTTTCAAGATTATTGAGAATGCATTCAAATAATCGAACTGAAATTGATGAAATTAGTGCTGGTGATATTTGTGCAGTTATTGGTTTAAAATCAACTGTTACTGGAGATACTTTAACTGCAGAAGATAATGATATTATTTTAGAATCAATGAAATTTGCTGAACCAGTTATTAATTTAGCTGTTGAACCAAAAACAAAAGCTGATCAAGAAAAAATGGGTTTAGCATTACAAAAACTTGCTGAAGAAGATCCAACATTTAGAACATATACTGATCACGAAACTGGTCAAACTATCATTGCTGGTATGGGTGAATTACACTTAGAAATCATTGTTGATAGATTAAGAAGAGAATTCAAAGTAGATGTTAATGTAGGTAAACCACAAGTTTCATATAGAGAAACCTTTACAATTGAAAACTCTGGAGAAGGTAAATATATTAAACAATCTGGTGGACATGGTCAATATGGTCACTGTATTGTAAAATTCAGTCCAAACAAAGATAAAGGATATGAATTCATTGATAAAATTGTTGGTGGAAAAATTCCTAAAGAATTTATTAAGCCAATTAATCAAGGATTACAAGAAGCTATGGAATCTGGACCTTTAGCAGGATATCCAATGATTGATGTAAAAGCAGAATTGTATGATGGATCTTTCCATGAAGTTGACTCATCTGAAATGGCATTTAAGATTGCTGCAAGTTTAAGTTTAAAAGATGCTTCAACTAAATGTGGCCCAGTATTACTAGAACCAATTATGGAAGTTGAAGTTACTGTTCCTGATCAATATCTTGGAGATGTAATGGGTGATGTTTCATCAAGAAGAGGAAGCATTACTGGAACTGAACAAAGAGGAAATGCACAAATTATACACGCATTAGTTCCATTAAAAGAAATGTTTGGTTATGCAACTGATTTAAGATCTTTTACTCAAGGTAGAGGAAATTATATTATGCAATTTTCACATTATGAACAAGCTCCAAAATCAGTTACAGAACAAATTATTGGAGAAAGACAAAAACTAAAACAAGCTACTAAATAATTAAATTAATTAAAAAAGTATTTATTAACTTGTATAATGTATAATTAATTACATATTATTAATTAGGTACAATATGTACCAAAAAATTAGATTATTTTAAGAGGGAATTAAAATGGCAAAAGAAGCTTTTGATAGAAGTAAACCCCATGTTAATATTGGAACAATTGGACATATTGACCATGGTAAAACTACTTTAACTGCAGCTATAGCAACACACTTAGCAAAAAAAGGTTTAGCTACAGCTAAAAAATATAATGAAATTGATGCAACTCCTGAAGAAAAACAACGTGGTATTACAATTAATACTGCTCACATTGAATATTCAACAGACAACAGACACTATGCACACGTTGACTGTCCAGGACACGCTGACTATGTTAAAAACATGATTACTGGTGCTGCACAAATGGATGGAGCAATCTTAGTTGTTGCTGCAACAGATGGTATTATGCCACAAACTAGAGAACACGTTTTATTAGCAAGACAAGTTGGTGTTCCACAAATGGTTGTTTTCTTAAACAAATGTGATATGTTAGATGATGAAGAAATGCAAGAATTAGTTATTGAAGAAATTCGTGACTTACTAACATCATTTGGTTATGACGGAAAAAATACTCCAGTTGTTAAAGGTTCAGCATTAAAAGCATTAGAAGGTGATGCTAAATGAGAACCAAAAATCGATGATTTAATGAAGGCAGTTGATGAATGAATTCCAACTCCAACAAGAGACATTGATAAACCTTTCTTATTATCAGTTGAAGATGTAATGACAATTTCTGGAAGAGGAACTGTTGTAACTGGTAGAGTTGAAAGAGGTAAATTAAAAGTTAATGATGAAGTTGAAATTGTTGGTTTAAAACCTACAAGAAAAGCTGTTGTTACTGGTATTGAAATGTTTAGAAAAACATTAGATGAAGCAATGGCTGGAGATAATGTTGGATTATTACTTCGTGGTGTTGAACGTAATGATGTTGAACGTGGTCAAGTTGTTGCTAAACCAGGATCAATTACTCCACATACAGAATTTGAAGCACAAATTTATGCTTTGAAAAAAGAAGAAGGTGGAAGACATACTGCATTTGTTGCTGGTTACAGACCTCAATTCTTCTTTAGAACAACTGATGTTACAGGTTCAATTGAATTACCTGCAGGAACAGATATGGTTATGCCAGGAGACAACACAAATATTAAAGTTAAATTAATTGCTCCTATTGCTCTTGAAGAAGGTTCAAAATTCAGTATCCGTGAAGGTGGACACACTGTAGGTGCTGGAACTGTTACAAAAGTAATTAAATAATTTTAATTAAATCTACAATATTTAAGAACCAAATATATAAATAAAAATATATGCATATTTTTGCATATATTTTTTTATAATTTTTATATGAAAAACATTGTTGTATTATTGTGTGCTGGAGTTGGTTTAAGATTTGATAAAACTATTAAAAAACAACTTTATTTGATAAATAAAACTCCATTATTTATTATTTGTTTAAAACAATTTTTAAGATTCAAGAATTTAATTGATAAATTATGTTTAGTCATTAATAAAAATGATGAAGAAATTATAAAAAATATCTTGATTAAATATGGATATATTGATGATATAACATTACTTATTGGAGAAGAAACAAGAAGCAAAAGTTTATTAAATGCGATTATTTATTTAAATAAAACTTATAAAGAACAGATTAAAGTTATCAGTCATGATATTGCAAGGTGTTTTGTTCCTTTAAAAATTATTAAAGAACATTTAGAAACAAAGATTAATGAAAATGAAGTAATTAATACTTTAATAAATTTAAATGATTCAATTTTAAAAATTAGTAATAATAAAATACAAACATTAAACAGAAAAGACTATTATCTTATTCAAACTCCTCAAACTTTCATTAATAATAAAATCTATCAAGCAATTAATAATAATTATCAAGAATATTTAAAATATACAGATTTATGTTCTTTTGCAATTGATATGAATTTTAAAATGAAACAAATTGAAGGATCAATTTTAAATATAAAAATCACTAATAAGGATGATATAGACTTATTAAGTTTAATTAAAGATTAATCTTTTAAATATTTTTTATTAAAGAAATATAAATAGTTATTTGTATATAAATTTGTATTGGTGCTTGAAGAAGCTGAAGAGTTATTATTTGAACTTGATGTTGTTGAAGTTTTGTTGTTATATGTTGTTTGTAAAAATTCATTTAAACTAGTATTATAATTTTTTACTGCATTTTGTTTTGTTGAAGTAGTTAAAGAATTTGAAGGTAATTGAGTTCCACCATCTGTTGGATCACTTGAACTTGAGTTTGAATTTGAATTTGATGAAGATGATGAATTACTTCCTGCAAAACTCATTACAGTTTTTTGATTTCAAAAATTAGCTTTACCAGTTTTAAAACCAATTAACAAGGTATTGTTTTGGTTTGCTTCTTGCTTTCAAATCTTTTTTGCATATGTAATAATATGGTTGTATAAATTATCTTCTATAGTTGGAGATTTTGTATTTGCTGGTGCATAAGTTTCATAAATTTCATAAATACCTAATTGACTGTTTTTAAAAGTTGTGTTATTGAAATTTGGAAATTGTACATATTCAAAAATTGGAATATTTCACCCAATACTATTTAGTTGATTGTATAAAACTGAATTATACATATTTGTATATGCTTTTAAATAAGTTGCAGTAATGAAATTTTCATATGCTAAAGCTTGATATTCTAAGTTAGTTTGATTAGCAATTAATAATAAGTAATTACCATTATTAATATTTTTATCACCATTAATTAATTGCATCAAGTTAATATTGCAAGTTTGTAAATTATTGTATTGATCAAATGCAGAAGTATTAGTATTTTGTTTAAAGTCATTATAATCTAAACTCTTACAATAAACATCTTGAATATTGTTTTGTAATAAATATGTTTTTGATTGATAATTTTTAGTTTCATAATACAAACTAACTGGAACAGCAATAGCAATTGTTGTTAATGTTAATAAACTAACTGATAAAATGATTTTCTTTTTAGTTTTCATGTTTTAATATAATATATTTATACCATTTATTAATAATATTTATATCTTCAAATTATAAGTAATTTAAACTAAATTTATTATGAAAATTATTACAAAAAAATTAATTAAAAAAACTTTTATGCCAAATTTAAATGATGCAAGGAAAAGAAAAAATAAAACGCAAGTGTTTTATGATGCTTTATCAATTCCACCTGAAATGATTAATTTTGGCAAGAATAAGACTTATTTTGTAAAAACTTATGGTTGTCAAGGAAATGTTATTGATGGACAAAATATTGAAGGTATTTGTCAAGTTTTAGGATATAAAAAAGCAGAAAATTATTTGGACGCTGATTTGGTTATTTTAAATACTTGTGCAATTAGAGAAACTTCTGAAAATCATGTTTTTGGTTTATTAGGTGAATTTAAAGAATTAAAAAAACATAAACCAAATATGATAGTTGGAGTAAGTGGTTGTATGGCACAAGAAGAAAGTGTTGTGAATAAAATCCTTACAAAATACCAAAATGTTGATTTTATTTTAGGAACACATAATATTCATAATTTACCAAGTGTTTTAAGAGATGTTATTTTTGATAACAATATTGTTATTAATGTTTCTAGTTATGAAGGCAATGTTTATGAAGGATTACCTTCAGTTAATAATTTTGCTGCTAAAGCCTTTGTAAATGTCATGTATGGATGTGATAAATTTTGTACTTATTGTATTGTTCCTTATACAAGAGGAAAAGTAAGAAGTAGAAAACTTGAAGATATTTTAGCTGAAATTAAAGATTTAATTAATCAGGGTATAAAAGAAGTTACTTTAGTTGGACAAAATGTTAATAATTATGGACAAGATTTAACTGATAATATTAATTTTGTAAGACTTTTACAAGAAGTTGCAAAACTAGATATTAAACGTATAAGATTTACAACTTCAAATCCTTGAAATTTTACTAAAGAAATTGTTGATGTTATTAAAGCTAATAAGAATATCATGCCTTATTTACATTTGCCAATCCAATCTGGAAGTGAAGAAATTCTTAAAAAAATGAATCGTTATATGAAAATCAAATCATATTATGACTTAATTGATTATATAAAACAAGAAATTCCTAATGTTGCTTTAAGTACAGATATTATTGTTGGTTTTCCTAATGAAACAGATGAAGACTTTCAAAAAACTTTAGATTTAGTAAATTATGTAAAATATGACAACATTTATTGTTTTATTTACAGTAAAAGAGAAGGTACACCAGCAGCAAAGATGCCTGATAATATTTCATATGAAATTAAGAAAAATCGTCTTGATACTTTAAATGATTTAGTAAAAAAATATGCAAAACAAAATAATGAAAAATACTTAAATACAATTCAAGAAGTTTTAGTAGAATCAAAAGCTAAAAAAGGTGAAGATATGTATATGGGATATACACCTAATTGAAAAGTTGTTAATTTTAAAGGTAATGAAACTGATATTAACAAAATTATTAAAGTAAAAATTACTAAAGTTTCACAATTTAGTTTTGATGGAATTAAAGTAAATGAGTAAAAAAGTTATAGCAATTTTAGGACCAACAGGAATTGGTAAAACTGATCTTGCTTTAATTTTAAGTAAGTTATATGATTTAAATATTATTAGTGCTGATGCTTTTCAAATTTATAAAGAGTTAAATATTGGTGTAAATAAACCAGCAATTAATGAATTAAACTTACAAAAATATTTTGGAATAAATTTAATTTCTATTAATGAAAAATACAGTATTTTTGATTTTCAACAATATGCAAGAAATATTATAAATAATAGCACTTTACCTGTAATTATTGTTGGTGGGAGTATGTTGTATTTAGATAGTGTAATTTATGATTATACTTTACCATCAAATTTCGATAATTCTAATAAGTATGAAAACTATAATAATGAAGAATTGTATGAATTATTAAAAATAAAAGATCTTTTAAGTGCAAATAAATTACATAAAAATAATCGTAATAGAGTAATGACTGCTTTAAATTATTATTTACAATTTCATGAATCAATTGTTTTAAATAAAAATAGAAACAAATTAATTTATGAAACCTTATTTATTTATTTAAAACCACTAAATAAACAAATATTAAATGAACAAAATGCTTTAAGAATAAAAAAGATGTTAAATAAAGGATGAATTAAAGAAGTTAAAAATCTTTTAGATATTTATCCTGATTTATCAAATTATAATGCAATTAAAGCAATTGGATATAAAACTATTTTAAACAGTATTTTAAATAATGAACAATTAGATATACAAAGAATCATTTATGATACAAATCATTATGTTAAACACCAATTATCTTGATACAAAAGATATGAAAACAATTGTTTAATATTAAATAATTTTAAAGAGTGAACTAAATATCAAAAAGTAATTGAAAACTTCATTAAAAATGACTAGACATTTATATATTCATATTCCTTTTTGTAAATCTATTTGTACTTATTGTGATTTTGTTAGAATTAAATCATCTAATCATACTTTACACAAACAATACTTAGATTTAATTCTTCATCAAATTAAAGAAGAATCTACTTTTAATCAATATGAAACCATTTATATAGGAGGTGGAACTCCTAATGCTTTAAGTAATATTAATTTAAATTATTTATTGCAAACTTTAAATTTATATTTAGATAAAAAAGGTTTATATGAATTTTGCATTGAATTAAATCCTGAATTAGTTACTTTAAAGCAAATAGAAATTTTAAAAAAGAATAATGTTAATCGTGTTTCATTAGGAGTTCAAACTACTAATGATCAAATTAATTTATTATTACATAGATACAGTAGCATGAAAGATGTTAATCAAACAATTGATTGATTAAGATTAAATAATATCAATAACATTTCATGTGATTTTATATATAATTTGCCTTTATTAAAACTAAAAGATTTAGATAATGCCTTTTCTTTTTTGTGTAATAAAAATATCAAACATGTTTCATTTTATAGTTTAGAACTAAAAGAAGGAGCAATATTAACTAAACAAAACTATAAGTTAAATAATGATAATGAACAAATTCAGTATGAATATATCAATAAGCATTTAGCAAAATTAGGATATGAAAGATATGAAGTTGCTAGTTTTTGCAAAGATAAATTGTATAGTAAACATAACTTAGCTTATTGATTAAATAAGGACTGAAAAGCAATTGGGTGTGGTGCTTATGGATTTGAAAATAATATGTATTATAGTTATGATAAAAGCATTTTGAAATTAAATAAAACAACAATAAAATATAATAACAAAGAATTATATCAACACCTTTTAATTATGGGTTTAAGAACAAAATTTGGTTTAAATTTAAATTTACAAAGAAACTATTTAGCATACAAATTTTTTTATGAACAAATTAAAGATGATGTTTATATAAAAAACAATCACTTAATTATTAAAGACATTAATTATTTAGATGATTGTTTATTAAAAATTATTTAAATTATGGCTAAAAAAGAATCTCAATCAAAAATTAATACAAATGATTTCAATAAATATAAATCCTTATTAAAAAATTTTAATCTCTCTAAAAAAGAAGAATTTATTAAAAACCATTCAGAATTTAAGAAAAAATTAAAACCACAGAATTTTAATTCTCAAAAAGATTATTATGAATATTTAATTTTTTATTTTTTATATACTAACTTTAAAACTAATAGTCAATATGTAAAAGATCTAAAAAATTTAATAAAACAAATTACTAAAAATAATAAATATTTAATGCAAATTGATGCAGTTTTTTATTTGTTATTAGTTTTATCAGATAAAGTTGATAATCAAACTTGTATTGAAATGAATAAATTAGTTTTAGACTTTTTGATTAAAAACAATTTATTT
>JAFNRE010000014.1:0-3717 GCA_017385735.1 Mycoplasmataceae bacterium | reverse complement strand
TAAACTATTATTTGCATTCTTAAAAAGATTTAAATAAAACATATTATTAATAATAAATTCATATAATGATTCATTTATATTTAGTAACATATAAATTGAGTAAATAAGATCTAACTTGATCAAATAACTACTAAATTCTTTGGTAATTTTTGATAATGAAACATCATTCTTTAATGAATTATTAAACATCTTTATTTGACTTAAAACATTATTTAATGTCGAATTTTCACTATAAGCAATTTCATTTAAAAATACTTGATTAATATTGTTTAATTGATACAAATAAAAAAAATTAATGTTTTTATTTGTATAAATATTACTAGTATTAATTTCATTAATATTTATGATAGAAGGATAATAAATAATACTAAAATTAATGTTTGGATTTCAAGAAGCAGTATAAAAGCTATTACTATATGAAATATTATTAATTTGATATTCATACTTATAAGGTAAATCAATTTCATAATTTCAATCTTGATTTAAAAGGTAATTCATTTGATTATTTTGATAATTAATACTTGAATTTTCTTGATTATTAAAACTTAATTTAAGATTAGAATTTTTGTAATCTAATAAGATTTGTTGATATAAATTAATGTAATTAGTTTGTGATAAATTTAATTTAGTATTAGCAAAATTATTCAATGAATTATATCAGTTTGCAATAGTTAAATTAGTAATAGCATTTTTTAATAATTCAATTAGACTATCAATAGGAAAAATATCTGAATTATTAATCACTAAATTATTTATGTTTGCATTATAATTTCAATTTTGAATATTAAATAAATTTAAAATATTATTAACAAGATTTCAAGTAATAGCATGTTTATTCCATAAATTTTGCATTAAAACATTAATAGTACTATTATTTAAAACACTACATAATTTGTTGAATAATTGTGAAGTAATATTTGCTTCAAATAAATCATTTAGTAAATTATAGTTTGGTGTAATAATTAAATTAGGAAAAGTGCTATAAGGTTGATTATTATTTAATAAACTTGGAGTTGAAATATTATAAAGTAATTTAGGATTTATACAATAATAATTACTTAAAATATTTTTTAAACTTAAATTAACACTCAAATTAACACTATTTGCATATAAAGGATTTCAAGTTGAAAAATAAGGGCCACAACTTGCTAAATATCGATCTAATTGACTAACATTATTTACTATATAAATTTGATTAAGATTTAAGTTAGATGTATTTAAATCTAAAAATAGGTTGTTTTTATTAATAGTAACTAACATATTTTGAAAGACAGATAAGGCATTAATTACACTATTAGTTTTAAATAATTTAACATTAGAAAAAGATTTAAAACTAAATTGTGGATTTGCAAAATTAAATTGATTATTTAAACTTAAAAAATCTCCAATAGTTTCATATCAATTACATGCATGTAATAATAAATCTGGAATCTTAATTACAGCATTATTTAAAAAATTACTAATAAAATCATTAACATTTAAATTTAAATTTATTAATTGAGTTAAATTAATATTATTTGTGTAGTTATTAAAATAATTAATTTTATTAAAGTTAATATTATATGTAATATTTGGATTTGAAATATTTGTAGTAAAATGATAAATTCACTTTACAGGAGTGAAGAAAAAAACTCCACTATACATATTTGCATAATATATATTGGAGCTTGTATTCAAATTGTTTGTATTAATATTTACACTTAAAATTGTATTTGGTTGATTTAAATTAAAATCACTTAAATAATTTTTATTAAAGTTTAATAAATCATTATTAATAAATGATTGCTCAGTTTTGTTTTTATTATAAAGATGATAAGAAGTTAAAGTAATAGTATTTGTATTATAAGGAGAAAATACTAAACCAACTAAGCAAATTCTTAATAAACTCATTATTAATAATTTACTATAAACTTAAGACAAAAACACAAGAAAATTTCTTCATTCTATATATAGAATGAAATATAAAAATGAAGGCAATAAACCTTCATTATTTTTTATATAAATCAAGAAAATAATTATTTGTTTGCAATTATTTGTTTATTTCTATAATATCCACAATAAGGACAAACAATATGTGATTTTATAAGTTTATCACAATGGTTACAGCGAGACACCATTACTTGATCTAAATGATGGTGACTTCTTCTTTTATTTTTTCTTGCTTTACTAACTCTTCTTTGTTGAACAGCCATCGTGTTATTTCCTTATTATTAATGTATTAATAATATCATATATTTATTTTTTAAAACAAAATTAATTTTTATTTTGTGCTTCAGTAGGAGAATTTGGTTCTTCAATTACAATATTTTCTGGTGTTTTTATATTGCTCTTATTTGCTTCATTGGTATTTGATAAAGTTTTATTAATATTATTATTGGTGTTTGAATTATCTCATATAATATTTTTATCAAAGAATTCTTCTTTAAATTTCTTTCAATCTTTTCTTAAATCACTAAAGAATCAAATGTTAAATACTAATGGAATTGATAATGCATAAATTCAAAAAATCTTCAGGTTATTAAAAGTACCAAAAAACTTCCTTAACTTATTGCTTACTACTGCTGCTTGTAAAATTAAAATAATATCAATTAATCAATATAAACCAAATAAACAAAAACAAACAATACTAGAACTAACTTCAGGATTTAATACTACATGATCTTTTTCATGAGTTAATCCAACACCAATTAAAACAATTGCAATAATAAAAAAACAATTACAAAATGCGCTTGAAACTAAACCAAGAAAATAAACTTTTGATAAATTAATAATTTTATTAATAAATTGTTTCTTTGTAAAAATGACTAAATCTTTTGTCTTTTCTTCATTTTGATTTTCAGACATTTTCATATCCTCTTTAATTGTTTATAAATGGAAACAATGGTGCAACTTCTGGATTAATTGCAAAACTAATTACTTGATACAATCCAAAAAAGATAATTGTAAAAATAAAACTATCAATTCGATCTAAAATTCCACCATGTCCAGGTAAATAATTAGCATAATCTTTAATTTGATTCTTTCTTTTAAACAAACTAAAAAATAAATCTCCTGCAATACTTATTCAACCAATTATAAAACCAAATAATAATAGCATTAAAAAATAAACTCAAATATGTTTATATGATGTTAAATTTAATAATGTTACTCCAAACAAATTTCCTTGGATATTATTATTAATAATTACAATATTAAAATTATTGATTTCTTTGCTTTGATCAATTTGATAAAATCCACCAATAATTAGAATAAAGATCATTCCTGATATAATCCCAGCAGCTGCTCCTTCTCAAGTTTTTTTGGGGCTAATAATTTTAGCCATTTTATGTTTTCCAATTTTTCTACCAATCAAATAAGCAAATGAATCATTACATATTACAGGAATTCAAACAATAAAAATTGCTGTTCAAGTATGTAACAACATAATAAAATTAAAAAACATAAAAAAATAACAGATTAAAAAATGAATAAGATTATGTAAAAAAATTTGTGATTTACTAAATTGTTTGAAATTAATTCATTCACAAATAAACAATAAAAATCCACCTAAAAAAATTCCTGCTAATTCAATATAACCAAAATCCCTTAATAAAATATGAAGTGCTAAATGGTAATAGTTCATATAATCAAAATAAAATAAAAATACAGGACCATAACTCAAAACAATTGCTGAAATTATATAAATAGCAAAATATCATAATTGTTTTTTGTTTTTAT
>JAFNRE010000147.1:0-5470 GCA_017385735.1 Mycoplasmataceae bacterium | reverse complement strand
GATTTATTATGGGACCTGGACATGGTAGTGCACTATTATATTCAATAATGGTGTGTTTTGGATATAATTCATTAACTATTGATGACCTAAAAGAATTTCGTCAATTAAATTCTAAAACTCCTGGTCATCCAGAAAGCAATGTTACTTTAGGAGTTGATTATTCTACTGGGCCATTAGGTCAAGGTAGTGCTGCAGCAGTTGGTATGGCTATTGCACAAACTCATTTAGCAAAATTATATAACCAATACGTTAATGATTTGATTGATCATTATACATATTGTTTTATAAGTGATGGATGTTTTGAAGAAGGCATTAATTATGAAGCTTTAAGTATTGCTGGAAAGTATCAATTAAATAAACTAATTTTTTTATATGATTCAAATCATATTCAATTAGATGGTAAAGTAAGTTCAAATACTATTACAAACACAAAACAATATTTTGAATCATTAGGATTAAATTATATTTATGTTAAAGATGGATTTGATTTTAATGAAATTGATGATGCAATTAATTTAGCAAAACAAAGTACAAATAAAGCAACAGTAATTGAATTTAATACAATTATTGGTAAAGATTCAGTTTATGAAAATAGCAATAAAAGTCATGGAACTGTATTAAGTGAACAACAATTACTAGATTATAAACAAAAAATTCAATGAAATTTTCCTAGTTTTACTTTATTACAATCAACTATTGATAATACAAATGAATTTAAAGAAAGAGGACATATTGCATATGAAAATTTTATAAATAATATGCAACTTTTATATAAAACTAATCCTTTTGCTTTTGAAAAATTAAATAATATTATGAGCATGAACTTTGAATTTAAATATGATGATTTAAAACAATTAGTTCATGATGTTTCATTAGTAGAAAATCATTCAACAAGAGAATTGTGTGGACTAGTTTTACAACATGTTTTATATTTAAATCCAAGTTTTATGATCACTAATCCTGATTTAAGTTCAAGTACTAAAATCAAAAAAAATAATGATGGTAATTATGATAAAGATCATGAAGAATATTGCAATATTAATGTAGGAGTTAGAGAATTTGTTGGTATGGGTATGATTAACGGAATGTGTGCTCATACGGGATTAAAAGGAATCACTGCAGGATTTTTAAGTTTTAGTGATTATAACAAAGCAGCAATTAGAATAGCAGCATTAAGTCATTATCCAACTATCAGTTTTTTTAGTCATGATTCAATTGCAGTTGGTGAAGATGGACCAAGTCATCAACCAATTGAACAAATTAATGCTTTAAGACTAATTCCTAATACTTATGTATTTAGACCATGTAATATTGATGAAGTTATAAGTTGTATTAAATTAAGTACTTTAAACAAACAAAATCCATCTTGTATTATTACAAGTAGACAAGCATTTAAGAATTATTATAGTAATAATATAGTTGACATTGATAAGGGTGGATATATTTTTGAAGATGATGCAAAAGTTCAAATCATCTTAATTGCTACTGGAAGTGAAATTCAAACTGCAATAGAAGCAAAAAGAATTATTCAAGCTCAAGTTGATTTAGGAATAAGAGTTGTTTCTATGGTTTGTGCTGAAATTTTTGAAGAACAAAGTGAAGAATACAAAAATAAAGTATTGTGTTTAGATAAGAAATATATTTTTAGTATTGAATTAGGTTCAACTGCTTTTTGATATAAGTATAGTAATCATCCAATTGGAATTGATCAATTTGGATTAAGTGGAAAGCAAGAAGACTTAATTCAACACTTTATGTTTAGTAGTTTTTTAGTTGCTAAAAAAATTATAGCTATTTTAAATAAAATGGTAAGTGACTTTGCAAAATTAAAAGAAAGTATATAATTAATATTATTTATCATTAATATAAGAATTTTAGGAGAATTAATATGGTAGCAATGGTTTGTGGAATTTTCTTTGGTACTTTATTAGGGATAATTGCTGGTTTAGCAATTGGTTTTATTGCCACCAAGAAATACTATGATAAGTCTTTAAAAGAAAATCCTCCAATTACAGAAGAACAAATAAGAATTATGTTTAGTCAAATGGGAAGAAAACCAACTGAAAAACAAGTTCGTCAAATTATGTATAGTATGAAAAATCCTAAAAAGTAGTTTGAATAAATGAATTTAAAATTTTTGAAATCAGCTTTAAAAGAATCTGATTGAATTCATGATCAAAGAAAAGAAATTGCTTTTATTGGAAGAAGTAATGTTGGTAAATCTAGTTTAATTAATGCATTATTTAATACTAATATTGTAAAAACATCAAGTACTCCCGGAAGAACACAAATGATTAATTTTTTTGATACAAATAAAAATTTTCGAATAATTGATCTTCCTGGATATGGATATAGCAAAATAAAATTAGAAGATGTGATTAAAATTAATGAACACATTAATCATTATTTAAATTATAGAGACAATTTAAAATTAATTGTTTTAGTATTAGACATAAATGTAATTACTAACAAAGATCAAGACATGATTAATGAATTAATCAAATTAAATAAAGACTTTATTATTGTTTTAAATAAAATTGATAAATTAAATAAAAGTTATTTTGATAATAATAAACACAAAATTGCACAATATTTAAATGTTGATAGTGAACATTTAATTCCTGTAAGTGCAAAAAACAAAAATAATTTAAATAAAATTGTGACATTTTTTAATAATTTAAAAAATTAAGATGAATAAAGTTTATTTTATTGTTCATAATGATTCTTATATTGCTAAATCATATTTAACTAATGAATTAAATTTGTTAAATCTCATTGAATATGATTTTATTGATTTAAATACTTTAATTAATAAAATTAGTCAATTAGATTTTTTTAATGAACCTAAAAACTATTTTATTAATCAATTAGAACTTCAAAAAAAAGAAGAAGAATTTTTTATAGATTTCATTAAGAATTATTCTTTAAATAATAATTTGTATTTTTATATTAATGAAACTAATAAAAAATTGATTAATTTTATTAGTGATAATTTTAAAGATAATTTTTTAACAATTGATAAATTTAATGAAACTTATAAATTTAAATTATTAAAAAAATTTTTTTTAAATGAATTAAAAGTTTCTAATATAGATGAAAGCAATCTATTTGAAATTTTAGAATGATTACCAAATGAATTTAGCAGTTTTATTAATGAAATCAAGAAATTCAAATTATTAGATACTTCAAGTATTAATTTAGATAATATTAAACAAGTTATTTATAAAGATGATGAAGTTAATTTATTTAATTTATGTGAAAGTATTTTAAGTAAAAAATATGAAATTGTTTTTGAAATTTTAAATAGCAATGAAGAAGATGAATTTCTTTTAAAAGTCATTGCATTATTAGCAAATTACTTATTTAAATTAATTAGTTATAAATTATTAACAAAAACTAATAAAGAATCATTAAATAATATTTTTAAAAATCCTTGAGAAATTAAAAAAATACAAAATATTCAAAAATTATATAATATATCTAATTTGATATATATGAACAATGATTTATTAGACTTAGATTTTAAGTTTAAAACTTATCAAATTAAAGATCTAAAAAATCATTTTAAGTTTATTATATTAAATTGAAAGGATCAACAATAAATGTCCAAAGACTCTTTTAAAGAAGAATATAATCTACTTGTAGATGAATTAACTCATATTTTAAATTCACAAGAAATTGTTAATGAGTTACAAAATCAAAATGTTGTAATTGAATTGCTAAAATCAATTAAAATTTGTGAATTTTTAGAAGATAAGTTAGATATTTTACAATCAGAAAGAAAATCATTAAGTTTTTTGAAGATTCTTGCTCAATATTATGCAATAAGTAATGTTCATGTTGATTCATATTATTATATTGATGAAACAACTTTAAGTGATGATGTAAATTATTTAAAAGTTTTTTCAAAAAATATTTTGCATAAAGATTATAAAGATTTAACTCCAAGAAATACAAACACTTCAGAATCATTTAAACAATCAAATAATGCACATAAAGCAACATTTGATAGAAACACAAATAATACTTCTTTTAATGATAAAAATGATAATATTCACAAAAATAGTGAAGAAATTGATAGTGAAAATTATGATTATATAAACCAAACTAATAATTCATCAAATAATAATCAATTATTTGGTAATTTCTTTAATAACTTTTTTGGTTATGGATACAATGCTAATTCATTAGGAGTTGGTGCAAGTCCAGAAGACCAAATGGCTGCTGCTGCAGCAAATCAAAGATTAAATAAAGAAATTCTAAGTGGTAAATTATATATTTATAAAACTAAACCTAAAATTATTCCAATTTTAAAATTTATTACAGGAATTTTTTCAATCTTTATTATTGTAGTAATAATTGCACAAATTGCTTTAAATCAAAGCATAAGTAGTTTGTTAATTCCACAAGATTCAGCATTATATAATTACTTGGGTTTAAATAGTGTAAATTCTAATTTATTGCAATATTTAGGATTAAGTCCAAATAATGTTCATGTTGGAAATGTCATGTATTCTGGTTTAGTTTCTAGTTGGTTTTGAGCAATCTTTTTAATTATTGTTTTTGCTTATCAAATGTATATTCAATTAAAACCAGCAAAAAATGAAAATGATAAATATTTCATGAGAATTGGTTGATTATTATTTGAAACTTTCTTTATCTTAATTTATTTTATTTCTGATTTTACTTCATTTAGTATTCAAAGAGTAATGTTTGGTAATTGAGAAGCTTGACATCAAACTTATTTAGCATATGATGGTGGAAAATATTTATCATTAGTAACTGCAGTTTATGCTTTTGCAATCATTTACATAGTTTTATTATGCAGTTTCATTATCTTAGGATTAAGTGGTTGATTGTTAAAACCAAAACAAGATTTTGATTATTTAAATAAGGTATATCAAACTTATTTTGATCAAGCAAGAAGACAAATTTCTGACCAATTTGGTAGATAAATACAAAATAAACATTCCCTTATATTAAGTGGTGTTTATTTTTTTATATAATAAAATATCATTTTATAAATGAATGGAAATTTTTTAACAACAACATCAAATAATTCTTTAATTAAAATTAATCAAATAAAACATGAGCAATTTTATTGATGAAAAAAGTTTTTGTTTCCTTATTATCCTTTAAAATTTTTTAAATCAATTCAATTAATTTCTTTTTTATCTTTTTTATTAGGATTACATATTATTTTGGTATATATTGGATTTAACATTCCAATTATTAATCTACAAGTTGGATTTGATTGAATTCCTACATATTTATCTGGTTGATTTTTTGGACCAATAATTGGTCCAATTTTTGGATTTATAGCAAACAACATTTCATGATTACAAACAGGTGCAAGTTTTTGATATTGAATGTATTGTATTCAAGAACCAATTGTTGCTTTGTTTAGTAGTTTAATAAGTTTTTATTTTTATTACACTTTAACTAAAAAAAGATTAATTTATGATCTTAT
>JAFNRE010000146.1:0-4435 GCA_017385735.1 Mycoplasmataceae bacterium | reverse complement strand
TTGATGAAACCAAATTTCAATATGATTATAAAAATTCTATTAAAATTACTATTTATGGAAATTTAAAAGTTGAAAAAGTAGAAATTATTTATGCATTAATTGATATAGAAGACAAAATAACTTTACAAGAAATGATTGCTGAAGCAATTACTGAAGCTAACCAAGATTTATTAAATGAAAGAGAACAAATTTCTAAATCATTTAATTAATTTTTATGGAAAATGATTTATTAAGTTTATCTTATTTAATTGATGCTATTTCTTCTTTACCAGGTATTGGAAAAAAGAGTGCAAAGAAAATAGCATATTTTTTAATTAATCAAGATGAATATTATTTAAATAAATTTATCGATATTTTAAAAAATGCAAAAAATGATCTTTTTTTATGCACAAATTGTAATAATTTAACATCTAATAAAAACCATATTTGTTATGTTTGTTCAGATTTAAACCGAAACAAAAAACAATTGTGTGTAGTTTCTACAGTAGAAGATTTAGAAACAATTGAAGAAAGTAACAAATATAATGGTTTGTATTTTGTTTTATGAGATGAAGCAAATTTAAAAAAGAATGAACAATTACAAAAAGTTGATTGAAATAAGATTATAAATCTTATCAAAAAAAATAATATTGAAGAAGTTATATTAGCAACAAATTTAACTGCAAATGGAATGTATACTACTAAATTAATTTATGAAAGACTAAAAAATGTTACAGAAAATTTAGTATTTAGTAGAATTGGTTTTGGTTTGCCAATTAATTCTAGTATTGATTATGCAGATAGTTTAACAATTGGATATTCCATAACAAATAGAACAAAATTTGAAAAATAAAAAGCTATTACACACAAAAGCTAATCTTAGTGCTGCTTTATTTCTAACCTGACACGGTTCGATGCTTATGTTGTAATAGCACTTAATATTATAATACATATATATAATAAGTATTTATTTAGGAAAAAATATTCATGAAAACTACTTTTGATAAGGACAAGGTTTTAATTTTTGGTTTAGAAAATGAAGATAATTTAGCAAGTAAAGTAGCAGAAAAATTAAACACTAAAATTTCTCCATTACAAATTAAAAAATTTTCAGATGGAGAATGGTATTTAAGGTTATTAGAAACTGTAAGAAACAAACAAATTTATATTATTGCTTCAACTTGTGCTCCTGTTAATGAAAAATTAATGTTATTAATGATTCTTGTTGATGCTTTAAGAAGAGATAATGCTAAATGTATTACTGCTATTATTCCTTATTTTGGGTATGCAAGACAAGATCGAAGAAACAATGCAAGAGAACCAATTGCTGCTAAACTAGTTGCAGACTTGTTACAAACAAGTGGAATTGATAAAGCAATTTTTACTGATATTCATACTGATCAATTGCAAGGTTTTTTTAATTTTCCTACTGATAATTTAGCAGCAACAACCATTATTCTTAATCAATATATTGATGATCTAATTAGCAATAACAAAAATTTAAAATTAAAAACTTCTGATTTTGTTTTAGTATCTCCTGATTATGGAGGAGTTAAAAGAATTAGAAATATTGCAGACAAAATGAATTTAAATATTGCAATTGTTGATAAAAAAAGATTGGATAGTAATGAGGTTGAAATTGAAAATGTTTTAGGAGATGTTGCAAATAAACACTGTATTGTTATTGATGACATCATCGATACTGCTGGGACAATGGTTGGAGCTTGCAAATTAATTAAATCAAAAGGAGCAAAATCTGTTACATGTATTTGTACACATCCAGTATTAACTGGAAAAGCACATGAAAGATTAAGTGAAGCTTTTAAAGAAGAATGAATTAATGATTTATATGTTTCTAATTCAATTAAAATTAAAGAAGAATTTTTAAGTCTTAAAAAAATTCATATTGTTCCATTAGAAGACTTCTTTGCTAAGATTATTCTAGCTGATCAAAACTATACAAGTTATTATTCAGTTTGCCAAACATATATTGATTCTTTTATTGAAAAAATTAATAATTTAAAAAAATGCAAAAAGAAAAAATTAAATTAGATTTTGTAATTGTTGTTGAAGGTAAAACAGATACAATCAAATTACAAAAATTATTTGATGTAAAAACAATTGAAACCAATGGTTTTAGTATTAATGAAATTTGTAAAAAATTAATTAGTAATTGTATAAAGCACAATATTAATTTAGTTTTTTTATTAGACCCAGATGTTATGGGTAATAAGATAAGAGATCAATTAAATAAACTATTTCCTAATCAAAAAAATGTTTTTTTGCAATATAAAGATATAGATAAAAATAAACACAAAATTGGTATTGCTGAAGCTTACGATGAGGTTTTAATACAACAATTAAGTAACTTAACTTTCAAAAAACAAATTATAAAAAGTGATTTAACTTGGAATGATTTTTTAAAATCTGAAGTAGTTTTTAATAAATCATTAAAAAATAAAGTTTTAGATTTTTATCATTTACCTTTAGTAAATAATAAAAAATTATTTAAATATTTATTAATGTTAAATATATCAAAAAAAGAATTAGAAGATGTCATCAATAATTAAATATAACAAATTACAAAATCATTTAATTGTAGTTTCAACTCCTATTGGAAATTTAAGTGAAATTAATAATAGAGCAATACAAGCTTTTGAACAAAATGAATATTTTATTTGTGAAGATACAAGAACTACAAAACAATTATTTACTTTATTAAATTTATCATATGAAACTAAAAAATTTATCTCATATCATAAATATAACGAAAAACAAAAACTAGATGAAGTTTTAGAGATTCTAAAAGAAAATAATGTTGTTTTAGTAAGTGATGCAGGTTACCCTGGATTTAGTGATCCTGGATATATTGTTATTAATGCTTGTATTAAAAATAATATTTTTGTTGAAGTTGTTAATGGAGCAAATGCATATATACATGCATTAATAACTAGTGGATGAAGTAATTATCCAAGTACTTTTTATGGATTTTTGGATTGAAAAAAATATGAAACAATTTCATATCTTTTTCCAAAAACTATTTTATGTTTTTATGAATCTGTGCACAGAATTAATGAGACTTTAAAAATTATGTATACAGTTTTTCATGATAAATCAGTATGTGTTGTTAAAGAATTAACCAAATTAAATGAAGTACATTATTATTTGAATTTAAAAGATTTACAAATTCCATTAGATGAATTAAAAGGTGAATTTGTAATCTTGATTAATAATATTCAATCAAATAATGAAGTAAATTATAAAGATCTTAAGAATAAATTTTTAGATTTTGATAATTCTTATATAAAAGCAAATCTAAAAAACAAGATTAAATTATATTTAGAGTTATTAAATGATAAATCTATAAGTAGTAATGAACTTTATAATTTAATTATTAAAAATAAAAATGATTAATAATTATCAAATTAATGATCTAAATGATTTGTTTGGGCACCAGGAATTATTACAAGAAAATGGTGTTTTAAAACAAATGTTAAATAAGAAATATCTAATGAATTTGATTTTAGTAGGACCAAGCGGAATTGGTAAAACTACAATTTTAAATTTACTAGTTAAAAAACTAAATGTTGATTACATTGAATTTAATCCTTTATTAGACAAAAAAGAAAAACTTGTTGAATTTATTAAAAAGAATTCTTTATTAAAAAAAGTTGTGATTATTGATGAAATTCATAACATGAATAAGGATAAACAAGATATTTTATTAGAAGCATTACAAAATCAAACTTTATATATGTTTGCTTCAACAACTTCAAATCCATTTTTTAGTTTAAATAATGCTTTAATTAGCAGAAGCTTTTTAATTCATTTAAATAATATTACTCAAAATGAATTAAAAACAGGACTAATTAAATGAGCAAATTCTTTAAATTTAAAACATGATTATTATGAAGTTATTGATTATATTAGTAAATATTTGTATACAGATATTAGAAAAGCAATTAATACTTTAATATTGATCATTAATTTATATGATGATGTAAAAACATGAGATTTTGAAGATATCTTATTTTTTATTAAAAACAATCAAGTTTTTAAAAGTGTAAGTTCTACAGAATTTCATGATTTAAAATCAGCATTTCACAAATCACTAAGAGGAAGTGATCCAGATGCATCATTATATTATTTATATTTATTAATTAAAACTGGAGATTATCAAGCAATATACAGAAGACTAATTGCTTGCACTTATGAAGATGTAGCTTTAGCAAACTCTAATTTAACTATTAAAGTAATGAGTGCAATAAATGCTTGTGTATTTTTAGGAGAAAAAGAATCATTTAATGTTTTAGCTTACATTACTTTAGAAATTGCACTAAGTCCAAATATAAACGCCATCACCTGGGCCGGGCAGTGCTGGCTGGACGCAGTAGGCAACCGCCGAGACATTCCCGAATTCGATATAGTAGGGAGAGGTTACGTAGCTTCCAAGGCC
>JAFNRE010000145.1:0-3201 GCA_017385735.1 Mycoplasmataceae bacterium | reverse complement strand
TATTTCAAAATTATTGTTGATCATATTAAATCTGCAATTTTTATGGTTGCTGATGGAGCATTACCAAGCAATAAAGATCGTGGATATATTTTAAGAAGATTAATTAGAAGAGCAATTAGTTTTGCTGAAAAACTAAATTTAAAAGATGGATGAATGCAAGCTTTAATTAATAAAACGATTTTTGTAATGCATGATGCTTATAGTTATTTAAATAATTTAAAAAATAAAATAAGTGACATTATTATTAACGAACAAAAACAATTTGAAAAAACATTAAAAAATGGTTTGAAATTATTTTATGAAGCACTAAAAAACAATGATATTAGTGCAAAAACTGTTTTTGATCTAGTACAAACTTATGGTTTTCCTAAGGTTTTAGTTGATGAAATGTGTAGTGATAATAAAGTAAAATATGATGAAAAAGCTTACGAAAAATTATTTAAAACTCATCAAGAAATCTCAAAAGGTTTAGATAAAAATCAGATTAAAGCATTATTACAACAAAATAAATTTTTATTAGAACTTAATGTAAAAAGTGAGTTTGATTATGAAACAAATTATATAAAAGATGCTAAAGTTGTATATTTATTTGATGATGAATTTAACCCAATTGATATATTAAGTGGAAGTGGATGAGTTGTTTTAGATAAAACTTGTTTATATGCAACTGGGGGTGGACAATTGCATGATGAAGGATATATTAATGATTTTGAAGTTGATAATGTTATTAAAGCTCCAAATTTACAACATTTACACCATTTAGATAGTGCATATTTAAAACTAAATGAAATTGTAAGTGTACATCATAATGAATTAACAAGAAGTTTATTAAGATGTAATCATACAGCAGTCCATTTAATTCAAGGAATGCTAAAAACTTATATTTCTGATTCAATTAAACAAGCAGGAGCATTTAAGTCTAAAGATAAGTTCAGTTTTGATTTTACTTATGAACAAAAATTAAGTAATGATCAAATCCAAATGATTGAAGATGAAGCTAATAAAGTCATTAAAGAAGGATTATTAGTACAAGTTTTACATACTGATTTAATGCAAGCACAAAAGATGCATGCTATTATGGAATTTAATGATGTTTATAGTAAGCAAAAAACTTTAAGATTAGTTAAAATTGGTGATGTTAGTTTAGAACTTTGTGGTGGAACTCATGCACACAATACTTATGAACTTGAAATCTTAAAAATTACTAACTATAGTACTTTAGGTTCTGGAACATGAAGAATTGAAGGATTTAGTAGATATTTAAATTATTTTAAATATTTAAAAGAAGAATTAAATAATTTATATGAACAAAATGAAAAAACAATTTCTTCATTCTTATTAAGTAATAAAAAAGAATTTGAAACTAACTTAGATGAAGTAAAAAACTATAAAAATATTGCACCAAATAAATTAATTAATAATTTAAATTTAAGTTTGATTCAATATGAACAAAATCATTTAAAACAACAAAATGAATTAGAAATTAATAATTTATTAAAACAAATTAAAGAAGCAAAAGACTTAATTGTTTTAAATAATACAAACCCAAAAAATATTGCAACAAGTTTAAGATCTAGTTTAAATGAATTAAACAAAATTACAGTAATCATTAATAAATTAGAAGAAGGATATTCATATTTTGTTGCTGCTAATAAAACTTATTTAATAAATAATCAAATTGATTTAAAAAAATTAGTTAATGAAATTGATTTAAAAATTGATGGTAAGAGCGGAGGAAAAGATAATTATTTTCAAGGTGGAACTAACCAAAAATTTAATGAATCAATTTGAAAACAAATCTTTTATAAATAATGAGAATTCTAGCAATTGATTATGGTACAAAAGTAACAGGATTAGCAATTACAGATTTTAATCAAATTCTTGCTAGTCCTTTATCTAATATTGTTACAAGTAGTATTGATGAATTAATTAATAAATTAAAAAAAGTAATTGAATATTATGAATTTGAATTACAAAAAATTGTTGTAGGATATCCAACATTACTAAATGGTAATAAAAATAACACCACTTTAAAAGTTGAAGAATTTATTAAAAAATTAAAAGAAACTTTTAAACAATTTGAAATTATTTTAGTAAATGAACAATACACAACTTATGTAGCACAACAAAATATGTATGATGTTGGATTAAACCACAAAAGTATTAAAAAAAATAAAGATAAAGTTAGTGCTTGTGTTATTTTAGAAACTTATTTATTATCTAAAAATTAGCAGTCTTATAATTAGAGTGCTAATTTTTTATTTTTGATTTATAATATATTTAACAAGGATTTTTATAAAGGAGCAATTAATAATATGGAATTTAGTTATGAACCAAATAAAGATACAAATATCTTAAAAAACTATGGAAGAAACCTAAATGAAGATGTTAAAAAAGGTAAGATTGATCCAGTTATTGGTAGAGATGAAGAAATTAGAAGAATTATTGAAGTAATTTCTAGAAAAAGTAAAAATAACCCTATTTTAATTGGTGAACCAGGAGTTGGTAAAACTGCAATTGTTGAAGGTTTAGCAATTAGAATTGTGCGTGGAGAAGTTCCTGAAGAATTAAAAAATAAAGAAATTTATGAAATTTCAGTTGCTAGTTTAATAGCTGGTGCTAGTTATCAAGGACAATTTGAAAAAAGAGTAACTAGTTTAATTGAAGAAGTTAAAAGCAATGGAAATATTATTTTGTTTATTGATGAAATTCACGAACTTATAGGTACTGGTAAAAATGCAGCTGGGGGAATGGATGCTGCTAACATTTTAAAACCAATGATGGCTAGAGGAGAAATTAAGTTAATTGGTGCTACTACTTTAAATGAATATAGACAATATATTGAAAAAGATACAGCATTAGAAAGAAGATTAAGTAAAATTTTTGTAAAAGAGCCAAGTAAAGCAGAAGCACTAACGATTCTAAGAGGTCTTAAAGAAAGATGAGAATTGTTTCATGGAATTAAAATTCATGATAGTGCTTTAGTTGCTGCAGTAAATCTGTCTGATCGTTATATTAATGACCGTTTTTTACCAGATAAGGCAATTGATTTAATTGATGAAGCTGCTGCTAAAATTAAAACGGACATGAATTCACTACCTGAAAATTTAGATACTTTAAATCATGAAATTATTCATTTAGAAACTGAAGATAGTGCACTAAAAAAAGAAACTGATGAAAAATCTAAAAGAAGACTTGAAG
>JAFNRE010000144.1:0-5235 GCA_017385735.1 Mycoplasmataceae bacterium | reverse complement strand
AATATTGAAGAAATGGAAGCAATAAAATCTTTTAATAATGCAACTGAAAAAGAAAAAGAAGATTTTATTATTTTTTTAGAAAAACTATTAAAATCCAATTCAAAAAAGTAAATTTATCTAAAGTCTTTTAACTCTATTATTTAAACTAATAAGGAATATATAGAAGAACTCAAATATATTTTCTAAATTTTTGAAATATTTCTCTTATGTTTTTCATGAAAATTAAACATTTTCTATGTTAAATTTATCTTTAATTTTTAATTAAAAACAATTTGTGTAAAATTGTATATAATTGCCTAACTTAAATAGTAAAAAATGTCATTCAAAAAATGGAAAAGTGAAATTGCAAATTTCATCAATTATTAAAATAATATAAGAATTCAAGAAAAATGAAAGTCTTCACAAATATTTAATAAATAACATTAATAATAAAATTAGGGATATTTAAAACATATCTTCTAGTTTTATTATTTTTTATAATACTAATTTCATTAAATTATACTTTTAGATTACAAACAAAATTGATAAACTAGAACATATTTTGGGAGAGTTCTATTGTTTAAGGAGTTGTCAAAACAACCAATAATATGTCAATTATTAGAAGAAAAAAGATCATGAATTATATTTGAATTTTGATAAAAAACAATACAAACTTGTTTCAAAAAGAAGAAAGTGAATTTTGTATCAAAATAATTGAATACATATCAATAGAAGATATTACTTTTATAGAATTGATAAAAAATATAAATGTCTATTAGATGAAAAATTAAAAATAGAAAAATATCAACACATTATTAATGAAGAAAGACAATATATGTTTGAAATGGTTGCTAAAAATAAAATGACTTTTAATCAAGTCAGAAAAGCATATAAAAACCGATTTTCAACATGCACTATTCATAACTTAATTAAAATACAACTTATTAATGATTATACCAATTCATTATTAATCTTGAATTATTCACATTTATTTTCATTGATATAGATGATACTTTTTTAAATCTAAGAGTAAATAAAATAATAAGAAATCAAAAATATGGTAAAAGTTATACAGAATTTAATGAAATATTTAATTGGAATAAATTCTTAAAAAGTTATTACTTTTTATAAAAAAGATTTCATCATAAAAAACTTTTTTTACTTAAGATATTTAGAATAAAATTCATATAATTTATACATTAGCAATCTAAATAATTAAGTGCTAAAAAATTATGAATTAATGATAAAATTATTAAGTATAGGAGTTTTTAAGAAAATATGGCAAATAAACGAGATTATTATGAGGTTTTAGGAGTTTCTCGTAATGCAACAGCAGATGAAATTAAAAAAGCATTTAGAAAACTAGCAATGAAATATCATCCAGATGTTAATAAATCTGCAGATGCTGAAAAACAATTTAAAGAAATTAATGAAGCTTATAGTGTTTTAAGTGATGAAAATAAAAGAGCACAATATGATCGATTTGGTCATTCAGCAGTTGATGGTAGTGTGCCAAATGGAGCTGGTCAGGGCTTTGATATGAATGATATCTTTTCTCAATTTTTTGGAGGAGGTGGTGGATTTTATAGTGAAGATGATGGAAATGGTTTTTCAGGTTTTTTTCATCAAGGTAACAGAAAAAGAAGACCAACTGAACCACAAATTGATTTAAATCTTCATACTTCTATTGTTGTAAGTATGATGGATATATATAATGAAGCAAGTAAAACTTTAAATATTCCATGTGTAAATACTTGTGATGCTTGTAATGGTACTGGTGCTGCTAATGCTAATGCTATTCAAACTTGTAATACTTGTCATGGTAATGGATTTGTTTCAAAAGTCATTAATACTCCATTAGGAAGAATGCAAAACCAAACTGTTTGTCCAACATGTCATGGTGAAGGAAAAATTATTACTGCTAAATGTTCTAAATGTAAAGGTAAAAGAGTGATTGAAGGTATTAGAACTGTAACATTTAATGTACCAAGTGATATTCAAGATAATCAAACCTTAATCATGAGAGGTGAAGGTAGTACTTTTAAAACTAAAAAAGGTGATCTTGCTATTACTTTTAGAATTATTCCTAGCAAATACTTTTATAGAAAAAATGGTTTATTACATGAAAGATTATTTATTGATCCTTTATTAGCTATTGTTGGAGGAGAAATTGATGTATTAACTCCAAAAGGAACAAGAAAAATTTCTATTCCAACTGGAACTAAAGATAATACTGAAATTGTAATGCCTGAACTTGGATTATTAAAACCTAATAAGGTCTTTAATAAAAATGAAAGAGCTAATTTAGTTCTTGATATTATTTATGCTAAACCAACAAGTTATAACAAAGAAGATCATGATGAATTAAGAAGAATTTATGCTAGAAACATGAATAATGATGAAGTAAGTAAATATAATGTTGAGTTAAACAAGGAGGTTAATCAATAATGAGTAAAAATGAAAAAAAAGAAAATCTAAATAAAGAAGAATTAGAACAAACTAAGGAAGTAGAAAAAGATGAAGAACATTCAATTGAAGAATCTACTAATAAAACTTGTTCTAAACATAATAATGAAGAAGAAAAACTTGATTTAAATGAATTAAAAAAAGCAAATGATGAATTAGAAAAAGAAAATCAAAAACTACATCATGAAATTACTTTATTAAAATTACAAATTAATGAATTAAATGAAAATTATAAAAAACAAGTAATAGAAAAAGCACAGCAAGCTCAAAAAATCTTGAATGAAAAACAAGAAGAAATCAAACTAAAATATCAAACTGAGTTTGATGATAAAAAGAAATATGCTATTGAAAAAGATGCTGCTAAATTAATTGAAGTTATTAATAATTTTGATTTAGCATTAAAACACTCTCCTCAAGATCCACAAGTAAAAAATTATGTTACTGGATTTAAAATGATTTTAAATATGTTTAAAAATCTATTAAATGATTTGCATATTAATGAAATTGAAATTAAACCAGGGGATGAATTTGATCATAACTTCATGGAAGTGTTAGAACAAATTCCAAGTGATAGATATAAAACAAATCAAGTAATTGAAGTATTAAGACCTGCATACAAATTGCATGATCATGTTGTATGTTTTGCTAAAGTAAGAGTTGCAAAATAAAGATAAATAAAGAATCAACTTATTCAGTTGGTTCTTTTTTATTATTATTTAAAAACTCTAAGATAAATTTACTAGTAATATCAGGTTGTTCTAAAAAAGGCATATGTCCACATTCTTTAATTGATATAATTTTAAAATTATGATTCTTCTTTAATTTTTTGCTTGCTTTTATAAAATCAATAAACATGTCATTTTTAGATAAAACAATTAAAGTATTTATATGATTATTAACTTCAGCATTATGCAATAATTTTTTTAATTTTAAACTAAAAAAGGATTTGTAAACTTTCTTAATATAATAGTTGTTTTTTACTTTATAATTATGCATACTTCTAACATAAATTTGTTTTGCCATATCATTAATAAAATAATGATTTTGCTGATAAAACAAGTATTTTAAAGTTTCTTCTTCTTTTTTCAAAGTATCTTGCTTTAATAATTTTCTTGTATTTAATAATTTTAATGAAAAACTAGAATTCATAGGACATAACAAAATACATTTTTTAATTAAATTTGGAATTTTATTACAAATTATTTCACATATTCCAGCACCCATACTATGACCGATTAATATAAAATCTTTTCAATGATTTTGTTTAATAAGATTTATTACATATATTGCATAATTCAAAACATTAAAATGATCTAATTCATCATTATTAATTCCCATTTTAGGTAATTCAATAGTGATTAAATTAAATTCTTCTTCTAAGTATTTTTTATAAAAATTTAAAAAATAATTACTGGTGGTAGCAAATCCATGTATAAAAATAATTAATGGATTATTTTCATTATATTTATAAACAGTATGAGTTTTATTTAACATTGTTATTTCAATAATTTGTCTAGTACTTCTTTAATATTTAAAATTCCAGGTAATCTTAATTCTAATTTAATAGCAAATTCTTTAACTTCACTATACTTTATACTTTTTTTATTTAACAGTAGTTTTTCATTAATGTATTTAAAGTCTAATAAATAAAATTCATCATGCATATTAAAATAAAAAACTAAATAGCATTTAACTTGCATTAAGAATAATTTTTTTAAAATAAAAGTTTGCTTTTCATTTAATCTTTTAAAGTTGAAAAGATCTTCATTATTTTGTTTTGCTTCAATTACAAAAAATTGATTTAAATAAGTTCCAAAATAATCTACAAAATTATTAGAAATAAATAGAAATTTATGAGTTTTAGTAACAGCATTTTTAGTATGGTATTTAATAAAGAAAAAATCTTCATCTTCATAATGAAAATTAATTGTTTCATCAATTAATTTTTCTAAATACATTCCCTTATTAATATTCATTCTATTTATGAATTATTTCCTTGTTTATATATAAATTTACTAATATAATAATTATAAATAATTTATATTTCAAGGAAAATTCATAATGGCTAAAGAACGTTTAGGTAAAAATATAATTAAAGAAGCTGTTAAAGAAGATAATTATACAGATTATATTGTTGTTTTAAAAAAACAATACGAAAGTCCTGGTAGAGCATCTAGAATGACATTTGTTCCAGATATTCTAGGTAAAATAAAAATTAATAATTATGTTCGTTATGTAAATTTAGATACACATTTAGAAAATAAATTTGCAAAAAAGATTGAAAGTTTTAAATCAAAAGAAGCTGCTGAAAATTTTATTAAAAAGAATCAACAAATTTTTGACTTTATCTTAAATGATGATTCTAAAGTAAGATTAGAAACATTAAGAAAAATTGTAAATATCAAATGAGATCTTTTAATGGAAAAAACTTCTAAGAAAGACAGTAAAACTTCTGATAAAGAAGAACAAACTCAAGCTGAAGAAGAATAATTATTGCTTTAAAACAAATATCTTGCATTAAATTGCAAGATATTTTATTTGTTCACTATTTTATTAATCCTAATATCAAAGTTTCTAAATTATTAAAAGTGTTTTTATGAATTAAATTTTTATCTTTGATTAAAGCTCTTTTAAATTCATATGCATTATTAATATAATCATTATCATTCTTTTTTGATTCTTTTGTTATTTTGTATTTCTCTTGATCACTTGTATCCAAAAGATCTTCCATTTCAAATTTATTTTCTTTTATGTTTTTTGGTGTAATAAATTCAGAAAGTTTTTTAATTT
>JAFNRE010000143.1:0-5291 GCA_017385735.1 Mycoplasmataceae bacterium | reverse complement strand
TTTTTAGTGCTTCTATTCATTTAATTCTTGTTTGTATTGAACCAATACAATTAATATCTAAATGATATTTATGTAAATTCAATTTATTAAGAACACTATAAGCAAGTAAAATCACATCTACATCATCAAAAATATTATTTGTATTTAAAATTTCAAAACCAAATTGATGAAATTGTCTTGCTCGTCCACTTTGTGGTCTTTCATATCTAAAAATAGGACCATAATAATAAACTCTTAAAGGTCAATTTTGCTTTTGTAATAATTTATTTTCATTAATTGCTCTAATAACTCCTGCTGTACCTTCAGGTCTTAGTGCAATATCTCTTCCACCTTTATCTTTAAAGTTATAAATTTCTTTAGTAACAATATCACTACTTTCTCCAACACTTCTTATAAAAACTTCAGTATGTTCAAAAATTGGAGTTCTAATTTCACTATATCCATATAAAAATGCAAGATGTTTTATAGTATCTTCAATGTATTTTAAATTCTCAAGTTCTGAACCAAAATAATCAATTGTTCCTCTTGGTTTTTGGTATTGTATATTGCTCATATAATTATTTCTTTAACTTTCTACATTCATTAATTAAACTATTAAATATAGGTTGAGGATACAAAGTTTTTGCAGTAAATTCTGGATGAAATTGGGTTGCTAAGAAGAAGGGATGAGTAGTTTTTGGTAATTCAATTATTTCTACTAAATTTTTATCTTCATGAATTCCACTAAAAATGAATCCATTTTCTTGCATAATTTGTTTATATGCATTATTAAATTCATATCGATGTCTATGACGTTCAATAATCTTATTAGATTGATAAATTTTGTATGCTAAAGAATTTTTGTTATCAATATAACACTCATAATCTCCTAATCTTAATGTTCCACCAAGATTTTTAAAACCATCTTTGCCATGAATTAAATGAATAATTTTATTTTTAGATTTACTATTAAATTCTTGACTTGTTGCATCTTTGATTTTTAAAACATTTTTTGCAAATTCAATACATGCTAATTGCATTCCTAAACAAATTCCTAAAAATGGAATCTTATTAGTTCTTGCATATTCAATACTATCAATCATTCCACTAGTATTTGTTTCACCAAATCCACCTGGAACAATAATGGCATCATATTTATTTAATTTTGAATTTACATTTCTTTTAGTAATAGTACTTGAATCAATAAAAGCAATTTCTAAATCTGTATTTTCATATCAACTACTTATCATTAAACCATTTGCTAAAGATAAATATGCATCATCATTACTAATATATTTACCAATTAGTGCAATTTTTGCAATATATTTTTTTTCATCATGAATAAGATTAATAAATTCTTCTCATTTCTTGTAATTATTTGTATTGATTCTTGTTTTAATGTTTAATTTATCAAGAATTAATTTATGAAATAATTGCTTATATAAATCTGTTGGTAAATCATAAATATATTTTTGATTTTTGATATCAATTAAATATTTATCATCTACTCCTGTAGTTAAATAGATTTTTTGTTTATCATCTTTTGTTAAACCTTTTTCACTTCTTATTAACAAAAAATCAGGACTTATTCCAGCATGCATTAATTCTCTTACACTGTGTTGTAATGGTTTAGTTTTAGTTTCATTACCAGTTAATAAAGATATTAAAGGAACACAATGTAAATACAAAATTCGGTTTTTGTACATTGTTCCTAATTGTCTCATAGCTTCAATAAAAGGAATTGATTCAAAATCTCCTACAGTTCCACCAATTTCTATCACAATAAAATCAGGAGTATAGATTTGACTAATTTCATAAACATGATTAATAATTTCATCTGTAATATGAGGAATAATTTGTACAGTTTTACCTAAATAGTCCCCATTTCTTTCTTTATTAATGACATTTTGATAAATTTTACCTGTAGTTAAATTAGATAATTTAGTTAAATCAGTATTTAAGAATCTTTCATAATTACCTAAATCTAAATCAGTTTCTCCCCCATCTTTTGTAACAAACACTTCACCATGTTGCAAAGGACTCATTGTGCCTGGATCAACATTAACATAAGGATCAAATTTTAAATTAATCACTTTAAAACCAATATTTTGCAATAAACACCCAATACTACTTGCAGTTATTCCTTTTCCAAGACTAGAAAAAACTCCTCCTGTTATTACTAAAATATTTGTTTTTTTATATAAAATATTTTTCTTCATTATTATTTTTCCTTTTTTAAATGTTGAAATTTTTGGTGTTGATATTTAACAATATGATTATAAGTTTCATCTAAATTAACAAAAACTAACTCACGATATTTTTCTATATCATCTAAGTCTTGAATTGTTCTGTTAGGTTCAAGTTTATCTGCACAATACAAAATCTTGTCTAAAATTCTTACATCATCATCAAATTGATAAGTGTGATTATTAATTGCATGCAAAATATCTTCATCATTAAAAAATAATTGTGTTCTTAATAAGATGCTTGCTGCTATACCATGTAAATTATTAATTCGATGAAAATGTTCTTTAAAATGTTCATATTTGGTATTTTTAATAATAGTTAAAATTTGTGTATCTGAACTTTCTTTGCATCAATCATGATAAATTCCAGCAGTATAAGCTTTTTTTGCTAATTTTGGATAATGTTTTAAAGCAATTTCTTTTGCTAATTCTGCAACTCTATATGAATGTTTAATTCTATCATTAGTTAATCTTGATTGTAATCTTTGAAAACTATATAAATCATTTTCATTAATATATTCAATAACTTTATCATTTAAAAATGATGGAATTACTCTTTGACTATAGCTTCCAACTTCAAAATCAAAATTATTATTAAAAATTAATCTTTTTTCTTCAATTAATTTTTGTGCAAATTTACTAACTTTTAATCCCCTTCTAGCAAAAACATAAAAAATAACATTTTTTGTTAATCATTCAATTTCATCTCAAGTTTCTAAATCTGCTAGATGATCTGCACCAATAACAATATAAAGTTCTTCAGCATTTGTATAATTTTTTAAATCATTAATATGCTTATATCCACTATATCCTTCATCTAAATCTTGTTCACAATAATTGATTTTTACTTTATCATTGTTTAAACTAGAAATTGCTAGTTTAATCATTTCTGCTCTTTGAGCATATGATGTTGAATAAGTCTTAGTAAAACTTCTAGAAATTGGAGTGATATAAAAAATATCAGGTTTTAAATCTTCAAATGCTTTTTTTACCATTTCTATATGACCATTATGAATAGGATCAAAACTGCCAGCAAAATTTACTATTCTCATATAATTACTTTCTTATAATCTACCTTCTTTAAACAATTTAAAAACAAAAAATTAAACAACTAGGTTTATTTTTTAGTGTTTAAATTTTTTTACTTAATATTTATTATACTTTTATTTAATATTTTGGATTTTTAGATTATTAGATTAATAGAATTTTTGTATATCAAATACTTATGAATTAAAAATTAAAAGATGTTTCATTAATATTTCATTTATATTATATGAATTAATTGTTTTTGTTATTATATAAATCAGTATAAAAAGTTGTTTATATATGATTAACACAGAAAGAAAAAGTAAATGAACAAAATAAAATCAATAGAACCAGAAGTTGCTAATTATTTCAATAATATTTTAAAGAATGAATATAAACTTGATGCAAAATTAGAACAAGCAAGTTTAAATGATGAAATTGATTATGCCTTAGAACAATATCAAAGTAAAAATGGAGCAGGGGGGGGTAATAGAGTAGATTGCAAATTATTGTTATCAGATAAAACAACTAAACATTACCCAGTTTTAATAGAATATAAAGGTTTAAAAGATAAATTATTAAAATTAAATAATAATCAACAAATTGATAATATTTCTCCAAATGGAGAAGAAAATTTAAAAAACATTAAAGAATATGCTGTTAATGGTGCAATTCATTATGCAAATGCCATCTTGCATTATTCAAGTAAATATGATGAAATTATAAGCATCGGTATTACTGGATATTATGATGAACAAAACCAATTCAAAACCAAAATTGCAGTGTATTTTGTTTCTAAAGATAATTTAGGTTTAGGTCAAAAAATTGATGAACCACAAGATTTATCTTTTTTAAAGAAAGAAAACTTTGATGAATTTATAGAAAAATGTCATAATGCAAATTTAAGCGTTGAAGAAAAAGAAATACAAAAAAATCAAAGAGAATTAGAAATAGATCATTGTTTAAGTAAACTAAATAAAGATATTTACAATACAGAAGGTTTAGGTTCAAAGAATCGAGTTTATTTAGTTATTGCATCAATTTTAGCTACTCTTGGTGTAGGAGATGAAATTGAACCATTAGAAAAAAATGATTTAAAAAGTAGTAATGAATTTAATAATAAAGATGGAGATATTATTCTTAGAAAAATTCAAGCTTTCTTAGATAAAAAGAATATTCCTAGACAAAAAAAGGAAATGATCATCAAATTATTAAGTACTACTTTAATGAATGAAAAACTTAATAAAGTTGAGAATGGAGAAAGTCAATTAAAAAGAGTTTTTTGCAAAATTATAGATGACATAGGTATTTATTACAAAATTGGATTAACAGTAGACTTTACTGGAAAATTATTTAATGAAATGTATAATTGACTAGGTTATGCTGAAGATAAACCAAATGATGTAGTATTAACTCCACCTTATGTTGCTAAATTATTAGTAAAGTTAGCAAATATTAATAAAGATAGTTATGTTTGGGATTTTGCTACAGGTTCAGGTGGACTACTTGTTCAAGCAATGAATGAAATGATTAAAGATGCTAATAATGAAATTAAGTCATATGATGAATTAAAAAAGAAAATTGTAAGTATTAAAACCAAACAAATATTGGGAATTGAAATACTAGATGAAATCTCTATGTTAGCAATTTTAAATATGATTCTTATGGGAGATGGATCAAGTAATATTTTAAATAAGGATTCTTTAAAAGATTTTAAAGGTAATTATGAATACAATGATGCTAATGAAAAATTTCCTGCAAATGCTTTTATATTAAATCCACCATATAGTGCTGATGGTAAAGGGATGATTTTTGTGAAAAAAGCATTTAGTATGATGGATCATCATTGCACATGCAAATGTATAAGAAATGTCAATTGTGCACAAAAAGCCGTCCGCTTTTTTGGCAGGCCCCGGAGGCAGCAAAATAATGGACCGCGGGCAAACCCATGCAAAGCAAGCCGGGCGCGCAGGGGAGAAACTGTAACGGGAGGATGGGCTTCCCCTCTTCACGTTCAATCCGCGCAAAGAGACTGTTGCG
>JAFNRE010000142.1:0-2758 GCA_017385735.1 Mycoplasmataceae bacterium | reverse complement strand
TTTTGTCAATAATAATTGAATGTATTTATCAAACTTTTCCATCTTTAATCCTTTCTTATATATTTAATAAAATTTAATAAAAAAATGACAACTTTTTAGTTGTCATTAATTAGTCTTTCCAACAAAAATGAGAGCCTCCCATTATATATGATCAAATAATTGTAAGTATTGCAAACAATAATAAAGATAAATTAGAAATTATTATTTTAGACAAATATGATGAATAATTAAAAAAATAACCATTAATAAATTGGTTATTTTTTTTAAACTGTATAGTAATTATTATTAACTAAAAAAATGAAGTTGGATTTTCAGGAAATTTTGGAATATTAGGATCTGATGAATTATTGAAATCACTTATATTCATTGCCTTCAACTTTTTAATCATTCTACTTGAATTTATAACAGTCATAACACTAGCAACAGCAGCTAATAAAAGTCAAGTAAAAATTGAAATTAATAAAAGAATTAAGACCATACTATAACTTTCATAGATATTTTTTAGTTGATAAATCTTTAATGCTATTAGTATATAAAATATTATTTCAATAATAGCAGAAATTACCAATATTATTGTAAATATAATTGCAGCAATTTCAGCCCCACTTATTGTATCTGTACCACTTAAATAATCATATGTATCATATAAATATGCTTGATAACTATCAGTTCCAACTACTCATGTTGCTATAACAATGATGTAACAGCAAAATAATACAAATAAATTTGCTAAAGTTACAATGCTGTATTTTTTTAGCTTAATTGAACCAGATAAATAATATTCATATTTTTCTTTATCGTTCATATTAAGCAAATTATCTTCTAACTTAATAATATTTCTCCTATAATTAATTATTTAATTATATAAACTATTAAATTTATTTTTTTAAGTATTTTATATTATCAAAACATTATGTATTCTAATCAATTGAATTTTGTTTAATTTAAATCTTGTATCAGTTTATTATTTTATTAATTAATTTATGAAGAAATATTACATTTATAATTTGTAATAAGTTTACACTTTTTAAATATCTCTTAATTTCTTAGTAATCGTGAATTATATTTTAAGATTTCTCAATTAATACACTAACAATTAGTTTGAACAAAACTAATTAGTTTTTATTATCAAAATATTTATAAAATGCACTAAATCCTAAGGCAGTAACAGTTGATTCTAAAATCTCATATTGAATTGGTAATGCTTTAAATGCTTCTAGATTTCTATCATTAAATAAATTTACATTAATAACTGCTATTTCTTTGCATAAATAACAAGCTTCTTTTCCTTCTAGTAATTTTGATTTGATGCTTGGTTTAATTTCATCAAGATGAGTATAAATTGCATCAATTCCTTCACTATAAGTTTGTAATAATTCTTTAGCAGTTTTTGGTCCTATACCATCTACACCATGATAGTTATCACTATTATCTCCTGCTAAAGCTTTATAATCAGGAATTAAATTCGGTTTAAATCCATAATCATTTATAAAAGTTTGTTCATCATATTTCATGGTATCACTAATGCCTTTTTTAAACAAATCAACATCTGTTTTATTAGTAATTAATTGTAATAAATCTTTATCACTTGTATAAATTGTGCAATAAACATCATTCTTATTTGCTTCATTGCTAAAACTACCAATCAAATCATCAGCTTCATATCCACCTTTTGCTAATAAAACAAACCCAAATAATTCAAAAATATGTTTTAATTCAGGCAAAATAAAGACTAAATCATCAGGCATAGGTTTTCTATTTGCTTTGTAGTTTTCAAATGCTTGTTTTCTAATTAATTTTTCTTTAGAATCAAATGCAGCAATTTTAAAATCATATTCTTTATTAAAAACTAAAGAAAAACAAATTGAATACAATAATTTTATTGTTTGACGTTTAATATCAATCTTAGGATTTTTATTTTTGATTGCTTCTGTTGCAAAATATAGTCTATATATTAAACTATTTGCATCTATTAATAAAGCTTTTTTCATTATTCATTTTCCTTTATCATTTTTTCAATATTAATAAATGCACCTTTTTTAATTACCACTAAATCATAATAAGTGTTATTGATAAAGAAGTCATCAATACTAGTAAATTTATCATATTTTCAAGGTGAAATCATAGCTTTTAAAAATTGATTATTATATGTAAAATTACAAATTCCATAATTTTTAGCATTCTTGTTTGTTTTTCTTTCAAAACTAATTAACAAAACATGTTTTAATTCTGTAGTGACATTTTCTTCTAGTGATATTTTTTTAATTTGTTTATTTTCATTAGTATCATGTAATAAGACTTGTTTACTAAATCCTAATAAACTAATTTCTTCTTTTAATAATAAAGCATCAGATAAAACTTTAAAATCACAAATTTGTAATTTTGCATCAATTAAATCTAATAATTCATTTTCATTATCATAATTTTTTAGAACTTTATTAAAATCATCAATAACATTAATAATTTTTAATAAATAATTTCGATCTTTGTTTAATGAATCATAGCACCCGCTTAATATTAAAGATTCAAGCACCTTTTTAGATACGATCTTTATACTTTTTATTAAACATAATTTAATATTATGCAAATTTAAATTAGCAATTTTTACTAAAGCATCTAATTTATCTTTACTACTATTACCAATTCCTTTGATAATTTCAAAACCAAAATAAATCTCATTTTTTTTATGATTTAGTTTAAAAGAATAAGAAGAATTTAAAATATCTGGAGCTAATAAAATAATCTTCATTCTTCTTGC
>JAFNRE010000013.1:0-2683 GCA_017385735.1 Mycoplasmataceae bacterium | reverse complement strand
ATGATTGCTTGAAAAATAATGTTTATTTATCTACAATAATAAGTCATATAACAAAAGAAATTATAGAATGAAAATTATCAATGAATAATGATGTTAAATTAATTATTGATTCCTTTGATTCAATAAAAAATAAGACTAAAAATGTAATAGTACATTCAGATCACGGTGCATGTTATACATCTTCAGTTTTTACTGAAATGCTTAAAAAACATCATTGAACTCAATCAATGTCTAGAGTCGGAAATGCACTTGATAATAGAGTTGTTGAATTCTGATTTAGTATTTTAAAAACTGAACTAATATATAACTTAAATACTAAAAAGATTTCATTTAAAGAATTGGAAAATGAAATTGCAAATTTCATCAATTATTACAATAATGTAAGAATTCAAGAAAAGTTAAATTGAATGACACCAATAGAATATAAAAATCATTTACAATTAAATATATAAATTTATTTTTTGTCCGATTTGTATTTCCCTGTTTAAAATTTGAACTTTTGTCCAAATTTCATATCTAAGTTTAGTTATTCTAAAATTGATTATTATTTTTTTTAATCATATCACAAGATAACAATTATTATTTGAAAATTAAATTATAAATTGTGATATGAAAGGTACAAATTTAAATTATTTTAATCAGATGAAGAAGTGCTTGTGCTTGTTTGATAATTTACATAATAAGTTTGAGTATTAGTTATTGTTTGATTACCTAAAACATTATTTAAAATGTATGTAATTGTGATTTCATATTCTCCAAGTTTGTCAAAATAATAATTGAATGTAAGATTGTTTCCACTTAAACTACCATTATTACTATAATCAATATCTGCAGTCTTATTAATAATACTGTATGTGTAAGTACCACTAAATGTTGGTGAAAATACAGTTTGTCCACTGTAAGTTGCAGTATTATTAAAATTAATTAATTCGGGACTAGTTATATTTAAAGTTTCATTGCTACTATTATTGAAGGATTGTGTACTATCTAATGGGTATGTATAAGAAAATGTGGACGGTGCATCTCATGATGTTCCATATCCAGATACACCAAACAAACCTCCGATAATACCATTTTGAGTTGGCATTGGTGCTACATTTATTTCACCAGGCAAATCATTAAATTGTACATCATTAGAAATTGCAGTAGGATTTGATAATGTACCAATAGATAAACCAAATGGTTCAGGAATGCTTGGTGTTGGTCTGTTATCAACACTTTGTCTCATTCATGCATTCATTCAAAGTTGTGTATTAAGCATAGGTAAATTTAATTCACCATTTGTATAAGTTAATTGTGCTAATTCATAAGGCAAAGTTCATGTAAATATACTACCTACAGCAATTGGTGTTATTTTATTATCAATACTTCCTCAGTCTAATACATTACTAGTATTATTGTTACCAGTGTATCACTTTACACTAATAGGTTTTGTTGAAATTGCTTGAATTGTTAAAAATTCATTAGTACCTAAATTATCATTAGTTGGCATTTGTGAAAAATAAACTTTACAATCATCAAAATATGATGCATTTACATCATTTAATGCATATCAAAAATATCATTGATTAATAAAATCATATCATTCAGTACTTGAAGAATTTCCTACTCAACTTAACATTTGTTTTTCAAATAATTGTTCCAAACTACCATTTTCACTATATGAAGTTGAAAATTGTAATGGATTGATAATTTTAAAACTATAAGTAGTATTTTCTATTAAAGGTTTTTTGCTAGTTGCATTGCTTATTGATAAGGATACACTAATTGAAAATAATTGTGATGAAGTAGTAATAGATGGAGCAAAATTATAACTAAAATTAGTTCAATTTGCTGGTGAAGAAGTTGATAAAACAAGTGTTTTGGTAGTTAATATTTTATTATTGATTAAATCTGTAATTGTATAAGTTAAAGTTCCACTACTGTTATTTATATTAATACTTTTGCCATTTTCTTTAATATTAGTTAAACTAAAACTATTAGTTAAATAATTAACTGTATTTACATTAGATAAATTTGCTTGATTTTGATTGATATCTAAATCATAATTCAAACTATTGTAATCAGTAGGACTTGGGACAGGAACAGGAGCAGGGACAACACCACCACCACTATTTGTTTTACCAGGGGTTGTGTTATTTTTTGTAGAACCAGTTGAAGTTTTTCCACTAGTTTCATGTCCACCACCACTATCTTTATTTAATGGAGTTTTATCAGGATTTGAATTTGAATTTTTGCCTTGATCACCAGCACTTTGACCACCATTTCCTTGAGTGTTTTCTGGTGCATCTTTAGCATTCTTTTTTTGCTTATTTGCACCATTTTGCTCTGCTCCATTATTAGAATTGTTTGGATTATTGTTTTTTGAAGAGTTTGAAGGATTGTTTTGGTTTGCTGAACCACCACTATTTGTTTTACCAGCATCTGGACTATTTGGAGAAGTACTATTTGCACTTGAATTCTTTGTTGTACCAGTAGATTTAATAGGATTTGAACCATTTGGTTTAGTGCTATTAGTTGTTGCTGATTTTTCAACTAATTTATTATTAGAATGAATTGTAACTGCTGCAGTAGAACCAGCAATTATTGCTAATGCACCAATAATAGCACCCCCTACTAATAAATATTTAGATCTTCTTTTTATTTTCATATTAAACTCCTAATAAGATATTAAAAATCTTGT
>JAFNRE010000141.1:0-14394 GCA_017385735.1 Mycoplasmataceae bacterium | reverse complement strand
TATGCTGAACAAAATCCAAGTGCTATGAGTTCACCAATTAATGTTTATCCAAATCCAACAAATGGATATGAAGCAGCAATTGATGCAATTGCACAAGACATATTATGAAGACAAACTCAATTAGACTATAATATTCAAACAAATTATAAAATTAATTTGTTTAGTGCTCTTGAAACATATTTTAAAAATAATGAAGCAGCTTTATTATTAGGCTATGCTTCACAAATTTTAAATAATACTAATAATAAAAATTACAATGCATTATTTAGTAGTCAATACAACTTATTTTCACAAAATGATGTAAGTAACATTTTTAATACAAGTAATACTAATTTACAAAAAGCAACTTTAAATTTAATAAATTCCTTAGTTTTAATGCAAGAATATATTACTGAACAAAATAATGAAAATGCTTTAAAGAACCAAATTTTAGTATCTTATACTTCAAATGGAACTTCAAGTAATTCAGGTTCATCTGGTTCATCTTATGGAATTGGAAGTAATTTTAATAATAATGGAATTAAACCTGCATTTCCTTATTTCATTGATTTAAGTTCTAGTTTGATTTATCCTTTTTTAAGTTATTATGTTTATCATTTATCTTTTGCAAATACTTTATATTCAAATGATGAAAATAATTATGCAGCAAGTTTATATCATAGTGGAATTAGCACATCAAGTTATAGTTCTTTATTAAATTTAGATCAACAATTATCTAATTTAAATACAAATCTAAACAATAGTATTAATGCATATATTGATGCAATAAATTTACAACCTTGATCTACAAGTGCAAGTGAATATTCAAAATATGCACAATATGTATTTACAAATAATAATGCAATAAATAATGCAATAAATGCTCTTAATACAAACAATACTTTAGGTGATCTTGTTAAAAATAATATTTTAGCAAATAGTATGAAAGTTAATATGAGTACTTTACCATCAACAAGCAATAACTTTAATTTAACAACATCTAATTTAAATAATATTTTTAGTGGTACTGATACAAATTATGGAAATTTATCATATTTAACTACAGCATTAATTTATGAAGACTTCTTGAGTGATTTTAGTTCTAATGCTGCTTTAAGTGTAAATTATGGATATAATTATAATTTAAGTCAAGATTATAATTTACCAACTCAAGCACAGTATGATACAGATTTAGCAAATATAACAAATACAATTGCTAATTACTATATTGATAAGAATTATATTTATTCTTTAAATGGATTAAATAATGATAATTCTTTTAACAATTCTTATTTAACTTTATTACAAACAATTAACTTCTTGTATGATGGGGGAACTTGAAAGAATTTATGAAATTATTTCAATACTATTTTAAATAATGGTCCTGCTTATGTGGTGTGAGTAAATGGAGATAATGCTTCATTTATTAACAACATGAATAACACTACTTCATCAACTTTATCAAATACTGGATCAAGTCAACAATATGCTAATAATTTAAACTCCACATTAAATAATAATTACAACAAATTAAAAACAAATTATGGAGTTAGTGGATATACATTACCAAGTAATTTAAGTTCATTTGGCTATAGCGCTTTTAATTTTATTCCTAATGCAAATTTAAATGGTCAAATGTTAAATGTCTTTATGGATCAACAATTAGCAAATACAGCATCTAGTTATTCATTAGCTAATTTATCATTTAATAACATCACAAGTTACATATATCAATTAAATAATTACTTTAATTTAGCAAATGTAAAAATTAATGGTACAAATGGCGAAGTTGTTCCTTTTACAGGATTCATTGGACTTCAAACTTATTTAAATCATTCTACATTAACAAATTTACAACTTGCTAATTATTTGTTTAATAATGCAAATTACAGTATTAATGGATATGGATTACTTGCTAATTATTATGGTGGTATTGGTTTAGAACCAACAACTAATAATTTAAATAAAGAACCAGCAGGAAGTTTAATGAGTGCAATTTTAAATGCTGATTCATTAGCTAACTTAATTAGTATTAGTCAACAATTACAAAATATTAGTACAACTATTCCACAATTTAGTAAACAATATTATGAAAATGAAAATTCTCAAGAAGGTGTAAATTTAAACTATGCTAAAGCAATTTACAAAAGTATTACAAGTATTCCAAGTTATCAAAATTACTTTAAGAATTTTAGTGGATTTGTAACAGGATTTGCTTCTGCTCCAACTGCACCAAGTTTCAATAACTTAAATGATTTTTATGATGTTATAACTGGTGGAAATGATTTAGCATATAACAATTTATATAATTCTTGAGATTCATATCAAAATTTATTAACTTCTAAAACTCAAGCAAAAACAGCTAATTTAAATTTAATAAATTCTTGAGCATTAGATAGAATGATTCCACAAGGTTCAGGAAATTATATTACATTAAGTAATCCAGTTGGAGATACACAAAGTTCAAATTATAAATTCTTAATGTATGCTGATCAAATTAGCAAAAGTAGTATTGGAAATAGTGCTTGAAATACAAATACTCCTTGAATAAATCTTGGATTAACAGAAGATGCTTTTGCTAAATTAGTTGTACAAATAGCACAAAATGCAAATGAACAAAGTGCAGCAATTAGTGCATTTACTATGAATAATAATAACAAAATTGATGTTTATGATATTAGATTTAAAAATGCATTAGGTATTTTATGAGTTTTAAATTGAATTATTAATTAATATTTAAATAATTTAGGTAAATAAAAATGGGCATAATAGATAAATTAAATCATATTTCTTCTAGTAATGATTCACCAAAAGATGATTGCATTTTTTGTAAAATTGTTAAGAAAGAAATTCCAGCAAAAATTATTGAAGAAAATGAATTTGCAGTAGCATTTTTGGATGTAAATCCAATAAGTAATGGTCATACAATTGTTATTCCTAAAAAACATATTAGCAATTTGATGGTTTGTGATAATGATGAAATCTTGTATGAAACAATGAAAATGGTTAGACATATTGCAAAAGTTTTAGATATTAGTAAATTACAACCATGAGGCATAAATTATTTGAGTAATCAAGGACCAATGGCTGGACAAGTTATTTATCACTGACATTTTCATATTATTCCAAAATATGCTAAAAACGAAGGATTAATGATTTCATCAAATCCTGTTGATTTAGAAGATTTAGATGATGTTTTAGAAATTATTAAAAATGCTAGTGGTAAACAATCTAAATATGATGAAAAATCTAAGAAATAAGATTTTCTTTATATTTGAAAGAATTTTTTAAATTTATAATAAAATACTAGATATATACTGACTAAATGTTAGATTTTTCTAATATTTATTAGTCTTTTAGTTTTTATTGGAGGTATTATTTTGCTTAGAATTAGATTAACCAGAATGGGAAGACATAAGTCACCTTTTTATAGAATCGTTGCTATTGATTCTAAAACAAGAAGAGATGGTAAATATATTGAATTATTAGGAACTTATGCTCCATTAGATGGAAAAGTTGAATTAAAAAATGATGAAATTATTCGTCATTTAAAAAATGGTGCACAACCAAGCGAAACTGTATTAAATATCTTAAAAAAACAAGGTATTTGAAAAAGTTTTGTTGAATCAAAAAATAATTAATATAGTGTGAAGATTACTGTATTAACTCTTTTTCCTGAATTTATTCAACCATTGTTAAACTTTTCAATTATTAAAAGAGCAATTGAAAGAAAATTGATTCAGCTTGAAATTATTAACTTTAGAAATTTTAGTAAAGATAAAAATAAAAGAGTTGATGCTTATCAAATTGGTGGAGGAGAAGGAATGGTTCTTAGGTTAGAACCAATAGTAGAATGTTTGAATTCTTTAGATAAAGGATACAAAATTTTACTAACTCCTCAAGGTAAAACTTTAAATCAAAAAAAAGTTGTTTCATTAGCTAAACAAAAACACCTAATTTTAATTTGTGGACATTATGAAGGCTTTGATGAAAGAATTTCTCATTTTATTGATGAAGAAATTTCAATTGGAGATTATGTGTTGACAAATGGAGAAATTCCAGCTTTAATTTTGATTGATGCTGTAAGTAGATTAGTTGATGGTGTGATTAAAAAAGAAAGTTATTTAAATGAATCTTTTGAAAATGATTTATTAGATTATCCTGTTTACACAAAACCTATAAATTATTTAGGATATTCTGTTCCTGAAGTTTTATTAAGTGGTAATCATGAAAAAATTAAGGAATACAGAAAATTAAAACAAATAGAGAATACAAAAACTAAAAGACCAGATTTATATAACAAATATCTTAGAGGTAAAAAACATGAGTAATATGGGATTTAATCGTAAAGAAGCTATTAGAAATATTGAAGCAAAGCAATTAAAGAATGATCTTCCTGATTTTGCAGTAAGTGATACTGTAACTGTTCATTTATTAATTACAGAAGGTACAAAAACAAGAATTCAAAAAATCACTGGAGTTGTAATTAGAAAAAGAGGTAGTGGTTTAAATCAAACCTTTATGCTAAGAAAAATTTCAGCAGGAGTTGGACTTGAAATGAACTTTCAAACTCATTCTCCTTTAATCAATAAGATTGAAGTTGTAAGTAAAGGAAAAGTAAGAAGAGCATACTTATCTTATTTAAGAAATTTATCTGGAAAAGATGCTAGAATCAAACCACTAAACAAAAATAATACTTCTATTGAAACAAAATAGATATGTTTGATAGTTCAAAAGATTTCAACAATGAGAAAAATGCTAGTAGTAAAAATAACAATAATACTACTAGCAATTCTAATATAGCAAAACAACATACTATTAATAAATCAAATAATAAGTCAAATAAAAAATCTAATAAAAGAATAGATTTAGCAAGCATTTTTACTTTTGGATTAAATAAAAATACTGATGAGTTTAATCAAAGAATTTATGTAGAAAGTAAATTAGATCGCGTTAGGTTACACGCATCTTCAGTATTTTTTGCTGGAATGTATGATGATAAAAGAATCATGATGCGTTATGCTGTTGCTTTTGTTTCAGCAATTATATATGCATTAATTACTTTTTATTTTGTTGATATAACTGGATTATATTCAAGTGGAACAAGTGGCTTATTTCAAGGACTAGCAAGATTGATTGGAACATCATTAAGTTTACATGGATTAAGTCAAAGTGTGAGTAATGATGTTTATCAGGGACTTTTTTGAGGGATATGGTTTAGTGCTAATATTCCTTTGATTTTATTTTCATGATTTAAGATTGGTAAAAGATTTACAAAATTAACTTTACTATTTGTTTTTACTGCAACTGTTATGGGATTGTTATTATCTATTCCAATTTTTATTAATCCAGATAATAAATATGCTTATTTCTTCTTAGGTGATCCTTTAACAATGAATTTGCAGTTAAATAAGTATAATGTTTATGCATTAAGTTGAAATTATTATCCAGCTGGATCAATTATTCATGAATTAAAATTATCAAATCCATTAAATGGTGCTGTAGCAAATTTAAAACAATTTGCTGAATTAAGTAGTGCTCAATGAGATCATATTCAATCCTTAAGAACACAATCTGGATATATGGATTTGCCAAGAGTATTATCTTTATTTGGTTATACTGTGTTATTAACTTTACTTTATCCTTTAATAATTTCAGTAAATTATATTATTGGAAGTTGTACAGGTGGATTAGATATTCCAAGCATTTATTGAAGTGATAAAGCTAAAAAACAATTAGGTCATGCTTTGATGATTTTTAACACTTCTGGAATGTTTTTAGGAATCATTTTAGGTTCTTATGTTTGTGCAGGAATTAGTACAACTAATCACTGAGGTGCCAAATATTTTTTCTCTCCTAATTTAATTGCTAGTTTAATATATTCAATAATTGGATATTTATCTGTGAATATTTATTATCCAAAATATAAACAAAGTGTATTAAAGATTTATTCTATTAAACCTGAAGAAATCGTTAATAGAATGAATGAGTTACATTATCCTTATCAATTAAATGTTTATCATTCAGTTCAAGTATTAAACTCTAAAGAATTTAATACTTATACAATTGAAACTGTAACAAGATATGTTGAATTGCCAAAAATCATTCATGAAATTAAAAGAGTAGATGATGATGCATTTTTAACAATCAATATGCTGCGTGGAATTGATGGATATTTATTTTTTAATAAAGAAAATGAATAAAAATGATTAATTGATTTCCAGGTCATATGAAAAAAACATATGACATCATGAATACTTATAAAGATAAGATTAATTTTGTTATTCAAGTTGTTGATGCTAGAGCAATAAGTTATAGTAGTAATAAAGAATTACTAAATGAATTTAATAATACTTTAGTTTTAACTGTTGCATTAAAATCTGATCTTGCAGATTTAAAGAATGAAAATTTTATAAAAAATAATTTATTAATTCTAAACAAAAATAATCATCAATTTGATAAATTATTAGTTAATCAAATCAATAAATTAGTTAAAAACAATACTGAATGTTCATTTTATAAACCTATATATACAGCATTAGTTATTGGTTTACCAAATATTGGCAAATCTACTTTAATTAATAAATTAATTAAAAAAAAGAATGCAATAGTGATGGATAAACCTGGAACAACAAAAAAAATTACTATTCAAAAAATTAATAATAATTTATATTTATATGATGCTCCTGGAATTATGTATAAAAAGATTGATAATTTAATCGCAGGATATGTATTATGTTTAATTGGTACAATTAACAAAAAAGTTGTACCACTATATGAAGTAATAAAATTTGCAATTAATTTCTTAAAAAAATATTATACTAATTTATTTTATAAATTAAGTGATCATCAAGATTTAATGTTTGATGATTTTATTAATTATTTAATTATTAAATGAAATTTTAAAACAAATAAAGAGATGAATAGTGTTGATTTAGTACTAAATAAACTTTATGTTTTATTTACTACTGGAGAAATAGGCAAAATTAGTTACGATAATAAAGATTTATCAAGTTTACTTTAAAAAAATAATAATTTTTGTTATAAATATATAAATTAAAGGAATAATTATAGTTATGCAAAATTTAATGATTATTGAATCTCCTAATAAAGTTAAAACTATTTCACGCTTTTTACCTAGTGATTTTAAGATTATTTCTACAGTTGGACATATTAGAGATTTATCTCCTTATGGTTTAGGTTTTAATCAAAAAACTTTAGAACCACATTGAACTATTATTAAATCTAATAAATATGGACAAGGCAAAAAAGAAATTGTTAAAGAAATTAAAGATGCTGCAGATAAAGCACAAAAAATTTATTTAGCAACTGACCCTGATCGTGAAGGTGAAGCTATTGCATGACATATATATGATTTATTAAATAAATCTGAACAAGCTAAATGTGAACGAATTACTTTCAATGAAATTACTAAAAAAGCTGTTTTAGATGCAATCGCTCATCCACGAAAAATTGACATGAATTATGTTTATGCACAGTTTGCTAGAAGAATTTTAGATCGTATGGTTGGGTATAAACTAAGTAGTTTAGTACAAAGAACTATGAAGGCTGATAGTGCTGGAAGAGTACAATCTTTAGCTTTAAGATTTATTTTAGATCGAGAAAATCAAATTAAAAATTTCATTAAAACTTATTGATGAACAGTTGATCCGATAATTTTTAAAGAATTAAAGTTAAATCTTAATAAACCAAATAATAAATGAGATACTAAATATTACACTATTGAAAATGGTATCGTTAGATTCTTTAATAAAGAAACTGCTGAAAATTTTAAAGCAAGTTTAAAAAAAGAATTTCAAGTTCATCATTTAGAACAACCAAAACAATATTATCGAACTGCTCCTGAACCTTATAAAACAAGTACTTTACAACAAGATGCAATTAATAATTTAGGATGAACTGCTAAAAAAATTACTAGTATTGCACAAATGCTTTATGAAGGGATTGATGTTAAAGGTGAACATATTGCTTTAATTTCTTATCCAAGAACTGACAGTACTAGATATAGTGAAGATTTTGTTAAAGCAACAAAAGCATATATTACTGATAATTATGGTAAACAATATGTTTCAAACAAAACTTTTACACAAACAACAAATAAAAATAATACTAATATTCAAGATGCACATGAAGCTATTAGAGTGATTGATATTAAAACAACTCCACAATCATTAAAGAATGTTATTAAAGAAGATGAATTTAAGCTTTACAATTTAATTTGACACCATTCTTTAGCATCATTAATGAGTGATGCTTTATTTGAAAGAATAAATATCTGATTTAATAATGAAGATAATTTATTCTTTATAACTCATCATGTTAGATTATTTGATGGATGACAAATTCTTTATAAATTTGATAATTTAGATAATATTGATATTAAAAAATTTAAGGTTGGAGATTTTATAAGTAGTGATGATATTTTAGTATCAGAACACGAATCATTACCTCCACCAAGATATACACAAGCAACTTTAATTGCTGATTTAGAAAAATCAGGAGTAGGAAGACCAAGCACATACAGTACTATGGCAAATATTCCACTAGAAAGAGGATATGCTTTATTAGAAAAAAAACAATATTATGTCACAAGTTTAGGTGAAGAAGTTGCAAGTAATTTAGATTATTATTTTCCAGATATTATTAATGTTGTATTTACTAAAGATATGGAAGAAAGATTAGACAAAATTACTAATGATGAAGAAAATTGAAAAACTTGATTATTAGAGTTTTGACCAAAACTAAATGAAAAAGCAAAAAAAGTTCAAGAAGAAATTAAAGAAGAAAAGAAAAATCTTGAACCTGAATATGTGCATGAAAAATGTCCTTTATGTAACAGTGAATTAATTTATCGTTATAGTAAAAAAGGACATTCTAAATTTATTGGATGTAGTAATTATCCTAGTTGTAAGTATGTAAAATCTTTAAAAGAACCTGCAAAATTATTAGATGAAAAATGTCCTGATTGTGGTAGTAATTTAGTTGAAAGATTAAATAAAAGAAAACAAACTTTTATTGGTTGTAGTAATTATCCAAAATGTACTTATATAAAAGGAAGAAAAACTATTAAATCTAATAAAACTAAAGATCATTCATCAAAACAAGAAATTAATGAATAAACAAATCTTAATACTAATAAAATTTATTAATTTTATTCAATAAACATTATAATAAAGTTTAATACCAATGAAAGAGAGATAAGATATGAAAGTTTTAAATGAACAAGATTTTAATTCAGCTATTAGTGAAAAAGGAATTAGCGTTGTTGATTTCTTTGCTGATTGATGTGGTCCTTGTAAAATGCTTGCTCCATTTTTTGAACAAGCTGCTAATGAATATACAGATGTTCATTTTTATAAAGTAAATGTGGATGATAGTCAAAGTTTAGCTGCTAAATTTGACATTTATTCAATCCCAACAATTATCTTTTTTAAAGATGGTAATAAAGTTTTACAAACTACAGGTTTTAAATCTTTTGAAGAATTAAAAAGTTTAATCGAACAAGTAAAAACAAAATAATAAATGAAATTTATTGCTTTTTGTGATTTGGATGGCACTTTAATTAAAAGACATTCTTATGAAGTTAATAAACAGAATGTTGAAGCAATTAATCAATTTACAGAATTAAATAACTATTTTGTTATAGCTACTGGAAGATTTATTTATCGTGTATTTCCATTATTAGATAAAATCAATGAGCAAAAAGAAAATGTTAATTTTATTATTAGTTTAGTTGGATCTTATATTTATGATGTTTCTAAAAAACAAACAATTTATATGAAGACAATTGAAGAAGAATTGTTTAGTAATCTTAAAGAAATTATTATAAAGAATAAGATTGTTGCATTAGTTTATTCACAAGAATCATTTTCATTAAAAAAAGCATTTGGTTTTAATTTAAAAAATAAGAAGTTTTTTTTAAAATTAACTGGTAATATGAATGCTCAATTTGCAAATGAAAATACAATAATAACCAAACCATTAAAAATTATTATTCCTTTTGTATTGCAAAAAAAAGGAAAATATTTAAAAAACTTTTTTGATAAATATCAAGATCAAGTAAAGATTATTCTTCAAAGAAATTATATTGAAATTGTACAAAAAGATGTTAATAAAGGACAAGCAATATCTTTCTTATTAAAATATTTAAATATAAATGAGCAAGATTATACAACTGTTGGAATTGGTGATAGTGAAAATGATCTTGATATGTTTAATAAAACTAAAAGAAACTTTATAGTTAATAAAGATCCTGAAAAATCAAGATTAAATAAATTTAATTATCCAATAATTAATAACAGTGATTTTAATGCTGTAAGTAAAATCTTATATAGTTTAATTAATGAACAAAGTAAATAGGTTGTAATTAAAAATGCAAAATAATAAAGATACCGAAGTTTTATTAATAGAACAAAAAGTGATTTTTTGTGATATAGATGGAACTCTTATTGATGATGAAAAATTAGTTCATACTCATACTTTAAAAAAGATTCAAGAACTTATTAATAATCATTATGATTATCATTTTGCACTTGCAAGTGGAAGAAATTTAGCAGAAGAATTATTTTTGTATAAAAGAATGCAACTAAAAAATACAGGGTTATTAATTGGAAGCAACGGTGCACAAATTTATGCATTAAAATCTCATAAAATTATTTTTGAAAAAACTATTGATCCAATGATTGTAAAAAAAATATATGATGAATTTTTAAGATTAAATGAAAAATGTCATCATATAGGTTTAATGCTTACTTATAGTGATAATTCAAGTTATTTATTTAATTTTAATGAAGATGAGTGATGAGAAAATTATAACTTTAGTAAATCTAAAAGAAGAAGTGAATTTAGTAGTGACAAGGTTTTAATTATTAATCTTTTTGCTTTATTAGAAACTGAAAAAGAAATGTTAAACTTCTTAGATAAATTAGAAATAAATGTTATTCCTGGTCCTAATTTAACTGCAATTACTGCAAAAAATGTTTCTAAAGAAGATGCAATTAAATTTTGCATTAAACACTATAATTTAGAACTAAAAAATATTGCAGTTATTGGTAATTCTAAAAATGATAAAGGAATGTTTATGCTTCCTGATGTTTTTAGTATTACTTATACTGGTGCAAAACCTTACTTAAAAGACATAGCAAAACTTGTTATAGATGAACCAAAATCCCAATTTATTAAAGAAGGATTAATACAATTTGAACAATATATAAACAACATAAATAAAAATAAAGAAAAAAATTAATTTTTTAATGAGAAATTTTCTTTATTTTTTGTGTATTTTTTTTAATATTTTTTTATAATAAATCAAATTAATTTTTTTAAAGTTTTTATTGGAGAAAATATTACAAAAAAATGGGAAATAATTTTATTGAAATTAAAGACATTAATAAAACATATAATGATGGATTTACTGCTGTATTAAATTTTAATTTAAGCATTAAAAAAGGTGAGTTTATTACATTGCTTGGTCCAAGTGGATGTGGCAAAACTACCATGTTAAAAATGCTAGCAGGATTTGAAAAACCAAGTTATGGAAGAATCATTATTGATAATATTGATGTAAAAAATATTGCAATAAATAAACGTTGTACTGCTACTGTTTTTCAAGATTATGCTTTATTTCCTAATATGACTATTTTTCAAAATATTAGTTACGGATTAAAAATTCTAAAAATTAATGACAAAAACAAATATATAGGTGAAGATTCAGATCCTAAATGAGTTAATAAATATAACTTAAAAAAAGCTAATATTGACAATACTTTTATCAAAGATCAAAAATTTAGTGAAAAAAAAATTAATGAACTTGAAAAAAATCGAAAAATTTTAGAAGTAAAAATAGCAAAAGTTAAACAAAAATTTAATGTTAATTCTTTATTAAAACAAATTGGTAATTTAACAAAAAATCAAGTTATAAATGAAATTAATATTTTGTATGATGAATATGAACAAAATATTGTAAGAAAAGGATTTTTTCATAAAGTAGAACAATCAAGTGAAACTAAAACAATTAAAACCAAAATAGATGCATTAAGAAAAGCATTAAAACAAAAACTCCCAATTGATAAAGAATTGCAAAAACTTTATGATCAATTAGATGATTTAGATTACAAAATTACTTATTGACAAAATTATGCTCAAGACAGAAAAGAGCAAGCTGAAAAAAGATTTACTAGCAGAAAACTTACTAAAAATGAGATTTATGAAAGAGCAATGAATGCTATAAAACTTGTTGGCTTAGTAGGAAATGAAAAAAAGTATCCTGATGATTTATCAGGTGGTATGAAGCAAAGAGTTGCTTTAGCTAGAGCAATAGTTGTTGAACCTGATGTTTTATTATTAGATGAACCATTATCTGCATTGGATGCAAAAATTAGAAAACAAATGCAATTAGAATTAAAAAGAATTCATAAACAATTAGGAATTACTTTTATTTTAGTTACTCATGATCAAGAAGAAGCTTTAACTTTAAGCGACCGCATTGTTGTTATGAATTTTGGTAAGATTATGCAAATTGGTAAATCAAATGAAATTTATGATTCACCAAATAGTGCATGGGTTGCAAATTTTATAGGTGTTGCAAATGTTTTTAATGGAGTAATAAAACAAAATACAACAGTTGAATGTTTAAGTATTATTACTCCTTATAGAGAAGAAGATAAAAATATTGCAGAAGTTGATGAACAAGTAGATGTTTTAATAAGACCAGAAGATTTTGATGTTGTTAATGAAAATGAAGGTTTTATAAATGCTACAGTAAAATCGATTTTATACAAAGGATTAATGTGACAAGTTGTTTGTGAAACTAGTAATAAACAAAATTTAACAGTAGAATCAATTCATCAAATTGAAGTAAATAAAGTAATTGGATTAAAATGAGATTCTTGTGATCTTCATATCATGAAAAAAGGAGAAGTAAATAATGTTTAAAACATTAAAAACTTCAGATGTTTTTAATTCAAAGTTTTTATTAATGTTACCTTTTTTCATCATTGCTTTAATTCTTATTATTGTTCCTACAATTATTATTATTGTTTATGCTTTTATTCCACATTATGGATTAGGTGAAGCAGCAAACTGACAAGTAATGACTTTAACAACTTGACAAATAATTGGTTGAACTTTATTAACAAGTTTCATTACAACATTATTATGTATTGTTATTGGTTTTCCTTTTGCTTATTATTTATCTTCATATCAAAATAAAGTTTTTAAAGCTTTTGCCTTATTGGTAATTACAAGTCCAATATGATCAAGTACTTTATTTAAATTGATTGGATTAAAAACAATGTTTGATATTTTAAATGGAGCAATTAATTCAACGTATGGAGATCAATATACCATATTAGGATATGTTTATATTTTTTTACCATTAATGATTCTTCCAATTTATCAAATCTTAGATGGAATGCCAAAAAACTATAAATTAGCAAGTTTAGATTTAGGTGCAAGCAAATTAAAAACTTTCTTTTTAATTATCTTGCCTTATGCTAAAAATGGTTTAATATCAGGAATTACATTAGTATTTATTCCATCAATGATGATTATTTCAGTTACAGCATATTTAAATAATGCTTCTAATAGTCAACTATTAGGTGGAGAAATTTATAGTCAAGGAAGTTTAGGACTTGATAATAAATTATCTTTATCAAGAGCAAGTATTATAAGTATTATTTCTGCTTTAATTTTATTAATATTGTGATTTTTAATTGTAAAAATTCCTAAATGAATAAGAATTACTATTAAGCATTATCAAATTAAATACAGTGGTTCAAATTATTATAAATATTCATATAATTTAGATTCTCATAATGAAAAAAAGCGTTTTATTAATAAAAAAATCTCAAGACAAACAATTTATTTTTATGATGAAGAAACTAATTATATTTTAAGTTCAATCACAAAAATCAAAGTAGTTAAAGATTATATTAAAGAAACTAATTACATAGAGCGTGAAACCAGTCATGAAACTGTTGCAGTTAGAACATTAGTTGTTCCTGAAATGGTTAGTGAAATTATTGATAAAAGTGATGTTTCATTAAAGGAATAAAAATGAATAAAAAAAGAAATTTTAGTTGAAAGAATTTTTTTAGTAAATGATATATTTTAATTATTCTTGCATTAATTTATATTCCTTTAATTTTTATTATTTTTTTATCTTTTAATGAAGGAAGTCCAATCAAAGGAAATATTAATACAAAATTTGGTCATTGAACAGTAATAAATTATTTAACTTTATTTTCAAACCCTGCTTTTACACATTCATTAACTGCAAGTTTAATCGTTGCATCAATTGTTGTACCAACAAGTGTCATTTTAGCTGTAATGGTATGTTTTGGAATGTGATCAAATTGAAAAGGATATAGTAAATTAGTATTAAGCATTTCAAAT
>JAFNRE010000140.1:0-3537 GCA_017385735.1 Mycoplasmataceae bacterium | reverse complement strand
TAGTGTAAGTATAATTTACTTTATTATTTTCATTAAAAATACAGTATTTATAATTTATAGAATAATTTAATAATGATGAAATTGGATTTAAAGAACATGTGGATGCAAAAGTAATTATTTCATTATTTGAAATATTCACAGTGTGATTGATATTAAAAACTGTTGAAGGATTTAAAGCAGTGTATTTATAAGAAAATTCAGCAGGTGCATCATATTGTTTTGTATATCCATCTCATCCATACTGTCCAGCAATTACTCCATTCATTGTTTCAGAATATCCATCTTGTATTCCATCAAATGTTAAATCACCTGAAATTGCAGTTGGATTTGATTTTGTTCCTATGGATAATCCAAATGGTGTAGCAATACATGGTAAACCATAATTTGATGAATTCATATTATCATTTATTCACAATGAATTATTAAGTATTGGTAATTGTATATTGCCATTACTAAAAGTTAATTGACTTAATTCATAAGGCAATGTTCATGTAAATATACTACCTTTAGCAATAAGAGCATTATTATCAGGTATATAACCACTAGTTGCAGATCATAATAGTACACTAATTGGTTCAATAGAAGTTGCTTGAATTGTTAAAAATTGCTGAGTACCAAAATTATCATCACTAGGCATTTTTGCAAAATAAACTTTGCAGTCATCAAAATCTGTGGGTAAACCATTAATTTGATATCAAAAATACCCTTGACTAACAAATTTATTTCAAACAGAATTATTATAATGACCAACTCATGTATTTAATTGTTTTTGGCAAAATCATTGTTCAAGATTTCCACTTTCATTATACAAAGTAGATATATGTAAAGGATTAGTAATGTTAAACTTATAAGTACTAATGTTTATTAATTTAGTATTATTAACATTACTTATTAATAAACTAACTTTCATTAAAAAAGTTGTATAAGCAGTAGTTATATAATTAGCAAAATTATAATTAAAATTAGTTCAATTTGAAGGTGAAGATGAAGATAAAGTTATGTTTTTAGTAATTAAGCAAGCATTGTTATTCAAATCAGTAATTGCATAAGTTAAAATACCAGTACTATTTATTTGATTAACAATTCCTGCAATATCTTTAATATTACTTAAACTAAAAGTATTTGTTAAAGCATTTATCTTAGTTATGTTTGAAGATGATAATGTTTGATTGTTGTTAATTCTAAGACTATAACTTAAATCAGATAATTTTTCTGGAATTAAAGTATATGGTAAACTTATGATTTGAATTGTTGCATCATTTAAATTTGCATTATTAGCAACTATTACTCTATATACTTCATTGTTTATTAAATGATTAACATCATATTCATTATTAGTTAATGATGTTTGATTTAATGATATTCAATTATTGTTATTATTCTCATATTGCCAAAAATAATATGGATTAGAGATTTGTGAACCAAAACTAGTTTCATTTAAAGCTAAAGTAGCATTATATCCATAATATGTCTTGTTAGAATCATTAATCATCAATTGTAAATAATGAATTTTATATGTAGCAGTTATATCATAATTAATTCCCTTTAATTTAGTTGAAACAACTAAAGTATTTAAAGAATTAATTAAATTATTGACTGCTAGATTATAACTAAGAATATCATTTTTTGTTACAGCTAAGATTTTATTATTAAGACTTCAAGTTGTAATTGCACCATTTAAATCATTATGATAAGCAAGATTATTTTTAAACAAATTAAATGTAAATGTATAGTAACTTAAACTAGATCCATTGACATTACTGTATACATCAAGAACATTATTTGAACCATATTTTGTAAATAATTTTCCCGTAATTGTTGCATTACTTAAAGTTTTTTTATTACTTAATTTATTAATGGTTTTGTTTGATGAAGTACCTTTATGAGATTTATTAGAATTAGATGAGTTACCAGCTTTCTTATTTACTGATGATGTATCTTTATTATTTGTTATCTTATTATTGTTAGTATTGTTCTTAGAATGAACATTATTTGAAGAATTACTAGAAGTTTTATTATCAAGAGTTTTAGAAGAAGTATTATTAATATTCTTATTTGTATCATTGATATTTGAATTAATTGAAAATTCAGTAATAATTGCAACAATTCCAGCTAACAATGCAATAGCACTAATACTAGATATAAGAATTAAAGATTTCTTTTTCATATACTGTTATTCTAAAATTGGTTATTATTTTTTTAATCATATCATAAGATCACAATAATTATTTGAAAATTAAATTATAAATTGTGGTATCAAAAGTGCTAAATTTAAATTATTTTAATCAGATGAAGAAGTGCTTGTGTTTGTTTGATAATTTACATAATAAGTTTGAGTGTTAGTTATTGTTTGATTACCTAAAACATTATTTAAAATGTATGTAATTGTGATTTCATATTCTCCAAGCTTGTCAAAATAATAATTGAATGTAAGATTGTTTCCACTTAAACTGCCATTATTACTGTAATCAATATCTGCAGTCTTATTAATAATACTGTATGTATAAGTACCACTAAATGTTGGTGAAGATACAGTTTGTCCACTATAGGTTGCAGTATTATTAAAATTAATTAATTCTGGACTGGTTATATTTAAAGTTTTATTACTAAAAGTTTCTGAAGCATTTAGTGGGCAACTAAAAGAAAATTCTGAAGGATTGTATCCAGTATAATAATTGCCAATACCCCAAGAAGTTGGACAGTTATAAGCCAAACCAAGAACTCCATTTTGTGTAGGAAAAACTGGTTCATTTTCATAATTATTAGGAAGATTGTTAAATTGTGCATCATTAGAAACTGCAGTTGGATTAGATAATGTACCAATACTTAAACCAAATGGTTCAGGTTTACCTTGTCATCATTGTTGTGTAGCAGGTTGATAATCATTAACTCAAAAACTAGTTGGCAATAAAGGAAGTTGTAGATTGCCATTACTATAATTTAATTGGGCTAATTCAAAGGGTAAGGTTCAAGTAAATATATGACCTGCTGAAATTGGTGTTATTCAAGTAGCAGCAGCTCCATATGAAGAACTTAAAGAATTACCACCCACATTTTGTATTGATTGGCCTGTAGTAGTAATTCATCACATACTAATTGGTTTTGTTGATGTAGCTTGAATTGTTAAAAATTCATTTGAGCCATAATTATCATTAGCTGGCATTTGTGAAAAGTAGACTTTAACATCATCAAAATATGCAGCAGTTACATTATCTAATCTATATCAATAATACCATTGGTTTATAAAATCATATCATTCAGTACTTGAAGGATTCCCCACTCAACTTAACATTTGTTTTTCAAATAATTGTTCCAAACTACCATTTTCACTATATGAAGTTGAAAGTTGTAATGGATTGATGATCTTAAAATTATAAGTAGTATTTTCTATTAAAGGTTTTTTGCTAGTTGCATTACTTATTGATAAAGAGACACTAATTGAAAATAGTTGTGATGAAGTAGTAATAGCTGGAGCAAAATTATAGCTAAAATTAGTTCAATTTGCTGATGAAGAAGTTGATAAAACAAGTGTTTTGG